>DATENS010000157.1:0-29960 GCA_035274925.1 Pyrinomonadaceae bacterium
ATTTCATTAGCACCGCGGCTTTAGCCCGGTGACTTAGCGATTCGCGCTCATATTTGGAAACCGTTTAAACGGTTTCGGTTTATTTCTTACTAAAATCCACCGGGCTAAAGCCGCGGTGCTAATGAGACTAAAGGAACTCAAACTGTACCGCTGCAGAAATGACTTTGCGCTGCTGACTTCCAGCAAGTGGTCTGCGATAATGAATCCCGTTGCTTCGCCAAAATCGTCAGAGCAATTTCAGCAGCGTTTCCCCATCTTATGAGTGAAGCCCTGGACAAAGTGCGCGCGGTGCGCGAGCTGCCGTTATTCCCTTTACCGGTTGTGCTGTTCCCCGGCATGCCGATGCCCCTGCACATTTTCGAGCCGCGATATCGCCAAATGCTTACCGATGTAAGCACGCAAAACAATCTGTTTGGACTCTCTTACTTTGATCCGAGCTCGTCCGAGAAAGAGACCCCACCGGCCGGACACATCGGCTGTGTGGCTGAAATTACTGAGACTCAGGGGTTGCCGGATGGGCGCTCGAATATTCTTGCCGTGGGCGTCATTCGTTATCGAGTTGAGGATTATGTCGACCGGAACGATCCCTATCTGGTCGTGCGCGTCAGTTACTTTGAAGACGAAGATGAAGATAGCGAACGGTTGGCGGCCGGCGCTCGCGATGTCGCGGCGATATTCATGCGGGTCGCGAATTCCATTCGTGTAATCAATGACGAACGCGGCAATCTCCCGGACATCAGCGATACCGAGCCGCAGAAACTTTCTTTTCTCGTCGCCGCGGCGATGGAAATTGAAGCAGAGACGAAACAGGAATTGCTAGAGCTGCGTTCCACCGGCGAGCGGCTGACTCGTTTGCGTGATTATCTGGCGCGCGTCGTCAAAGGCTACGAAGAACGCGCCCGGCTGCATTCGATCGCGAAAGGAAACGGTCACGGCGGGAAAGACGTCGAGGTCGAGTAGCGTGGCGACGAATTCATGATTACGGTCAACGTTCTGTTCTTTGGCGCGGCGCGCGATGCGGTCGGCCATGAGGAAATTGAGCTTTCGATCAATCCCGGATCGAAAGCCGGGCAGGTTTTTGACCAGCTCATCTGGGCGCATCCCGAGTTGCAGCGCTTCGGAAAGAGTCTTTTGCTGGCCGTGAATCAGGAATATGCCGACCCGCACCGCGAGGTATGCGATGGTGACGAGCTCGCCATTTTTCCTCCTGTTAGCGGCGGAAGCGCGGACGTCTCGACTGCTAAAATCACGGCGCATGATTTTTTTGAGCTGACAACAGACTCCCTGGATGTCGGCGCAATCGCGCGTCGCGTTGTGCTACCTGAGTGTGGCGCGACGGTGACTCTCGACGGTTACGCGCGCGAATGGACAAAGGGTCGGCGCACGCTTCATCTGATTTATGAAGCATACGAAGCGATGGCCGTGCCTGAGATGAGAAGACTGGGCGAGCAGGCCCACGAAAAGTTCGACATTGCGCATATCGGCATCGTCCATCGCACCGGCCGGGTGGAAATAGGCGAGACCAGCGTCGTGATTGCGGTCAGTGCGCCCCATCGCCGTGCCGCCTTCGAAGCCTGCGAGTGGGCCATCCGCGAACTCAAACGCACCGTGCCGATCTGGAAGAAAGAAGTTTTTGCCGACGGTGAGGTTTGGGTTGAGTCAGAACCGCCTGCGGTAGCGGGCGGTTGAACATGGCCCATGGAAGATGCGATGTCAAGAGTCCAACCACCCGCTACCGCAGGTGGTTCTGACCTTACTCTTCCTCTTCTTCATCCGCTGCGACTAGTGACGCGCTGGTGACGATGTCGCCTTCGTCAGTCTTGATCAGCCGTACACCCTGGGCGCTGCGGCCGGTTTTTCGGATCTTGTCGGCTTCCAGACGAATCAATTTCGCCTGCTGGGTGATGATCATGATTTCCGATACATCATCCACCGGAAATACCGCCACCACCTTGCCGGTTTTCTCGGTCGTCTTCATGTTGATGACGCCCTTGCCGCCGCGCGACTGCAAACGGTAAGTCGAAATCGGAGTTTGCTTGCCGTAGCCCTGTTCCGAAACCGAAAGCATTTTTTCCGAATCGTCCGACGATACGGCACAGAGCGAGACCACAAAATCGTCTTTGCGTAAGTCGATTCCCCGCGTGCCGCGCGTGGCTCGGCCCATCGGCCGCGCGTTCTTTTCATCAAAGCGAATGGCAAAACCATTGTGAGTGGCGATGAAGATCCGTTTTGTTCCATCAGTCAGCACCACATCAAGTAGCTCGTCGCCTTCATCAATGTTGATGGCGATGATCCCGTTTGACCGGATGTTCTGAAAGTCAGACAGGGCCGTCTTTTTGATTACGCCTTTGCGCGTGACCATTACCACAAAGCGGCCTTCTGAAAATTCACGAACCGGGACCACGCCCGCCAGTTTGCGATCAGACGGAATTTGAATCAGATTCACGACCGCCTTTCCGCGCGATGCGGCGGCGGCGTCCGGCACTTCGTGCACCTTCATCTTGTAAACCAGGCCGTCATCGGTAAAGACCATCAGGTAGGCATGCGTCGAAGCGATAAACAGATGTTCGACGTAGTCCTCGTTCTTGGCCATGGCTCCGAAACGGCCTTTGCCGCCCCGGCCCTGGCGCTGGTAAGTAGTCACCGGCGTGCGTTTGATGTAGCCGCTCTTGGTGACCGTGATGGCGACTTCTTCGTCGGCGATCAGATCTTCGATCGAATAATCCGTGCCGGCTTCGGTGATTTCCGTGCGGCGCGCATCACCAAACTCTTTCTTCACGTCTTCGAGTTCGTTAACGATCACGCGGCGCAGGGACTTTTCGTTGGCCAGAATCTCTTCGAGTTCGGCGATTAGCTTGATGATCGATTCATACTCTTCGATGATCTTCTGACGCTCGAGCGCTGACAATCGGCGCAGTTGCAAATCCAGAATCGCCTGCGCCTGAATCTCTGAAAATGCCAGACGCTCCATTGCCTTCTTGAGCTTGGGCAGATATTTGGCGACGGGATCGCCGCCGGGGATGCCCTTCCATGCTTTCACTTCCGCAGTCGTCTTCAAGTTGCCGGTGAGCCACTGCTTTGCTTCGTCAACCGAACGCGAGTTGCGAATCAGTGTCACGATGTGATCGAGCGCGTCGATGGCCTTGGTCAGGCCTTCGAGTATGTGGGCCCGGGCCCGGGCTTTCCGGAGTTCGTATTCGGTGCGGCGGCGCACAACTTCGCGGCGAAAATCGATAAAGTGCTCAAGGATCTCTTTCAGCTTTAGCACGCGCGGCTGGCCGTTAACGATGGCCAGGTAAATCACGCCGAACGAAGATTGCATCGGCGTCATCTTGAACAGCTTGTTCAAAACAACCTGGGGCACCGCGTCGCGTTTCAGCTCAACGACGACACGCATGCCGTGGCGATCTGACTCGTCGCGCACTTCGGCGATGCCTTCCAACTTCTTTTCATTTGCCAGCTCGGCGATGCGCTCAATCAGTCTTGCTTTATTAACCTGAAACGGGAGTTCCGAGATGATCACTGCGTCTCGCTCATGCGATCCGCGGCCGACGCGATCGATTGTGGCCCGGGCGCGCATCTGGAGAATGCCGCGACCCGTCCGGTAAGACTCTTTGATTTCTTCGCGGCCGCAAATGAAGCCGCGCGTGGGAAAGTCCGGTCCTTTGACGATCTTGAGCAAGGCTTCAATGTCGATCTCCGGATCGCGCAGGACGGCGATGGTGGCGTCGACCACTTCAGTAAGATTGTGCGGCGGAATCTTCGTCGCCATCCCCACGGCAATTCCTTCGGACCCATTCAGTAACAGGTTCGGAATTCGCGTGGGCAGCACAGTGGGTTCACTTAAACTTTCGTCATAGTTCGGCTGGAAATTGACGGTCTCTTTTTCGAGGTCCGCCAGAACTTCGTTGGCCAGCTTGGCCATGCGCACCTCGGTGTAACGCATAGCGGCCGGATTATCGCCATCTATCGAACCAAAATTTCCCTGTCCATCGATCAGCGGATAGCGCATGGAAAAGTCCTGCGCCAAACGGACAATCGTGTCATACACCGCGGACTCGCCATGCGGATGGTACTTACCGATAACGTCGCCTACGACACGCGCGCTTTTCTTGTAAGCCTTGTTGTAGACCGTACCCAGTTCGTGCATCGCCCAAAGCACGCGCCGGTGCACCGGTTTTAATCCGTCGCGCACGTCCGGCAGCGCGCGGCCGATGATGACCGACATGGCATAGTCCAGATAGGACCGCCGCATCTCGTCTTCGATAGTTATGTGGTGTCGTTCAAGCGTTTCCATTAATCAGACCTTTCCGTTACAATCCGCGGCGCGTACGAGCGAAGGCGCGCAGACGCCACCGCTCAACTTTTTCTGGCACGAACTTACTATTTTGGACGGACTTTGGGGTTCGCGGCAGCAGGCCATTCATGCGGTTAATTAGCGCCCCTAGTTTACCTCACTCAAACTCATTCTCAAAGCGCTAAAACCCCGATAATTATTGATAACCAGCGCCGTTGTGACGTCAAAGCGAAGCCGCACGGGACTTCCCTGCAGGGGGCTTCCGGCGAACGTGATTTTTGACCAAAGAAGTCTCCAAATTTAAAGAGAAATCACGGCGGCTGCGCGAGCGAATGAGACTCGCGCTTCCGGTGCGAGTGTCAGGGCGTGACGGTCCGGACCGTGAATGGACTGAGATGACTCGCCTGGTCGACGTCTCGCCTTTCGGCGCGCGCTTTCGCATCTCAAGACCGACTGAGCCAGGCCGCTTGCTGTTTCTGGTTCTCAACATGCCGCGCCAGCTCCGGGCCTTCGATCACGCCGAAGATCAGTATCGGGTTTGGTCGATGGTGCGAAACGTCAGGATGTTGGATCCGGCAAAAGAAAAAGGCGCGTTGATTGAGGTGGGAGTTGCTTTCATCGGCAAGCGTCCACCCAAGAGTTATGAGTCCAATCCGACGCAACGTTATGAGATCGCCCAAACCAAGCTCGAGAGCGGTCTTTGGGAAACAGCAGACTATGCTGAACAACTTTCCCGGGTCGTACAGGATGACGACGATAAGCGTAAAGAAAGCCGGCAACTGATTCCCGTCGAGGTCCTAATCGAAGTATTTAGTGAAGGAAAACTGGTGAAGAGCGAGAACACCGTGACTGAAAACATCAGCCGGCGCGGCGCCGCGGTGTTTACCGCGCTGGACCTCCCCGCGGGCACTTTTGTGAAACTGAGCAGTGCGCGGTACAACACTTCGGTCCTGGGAGTGGTGCGCGGGATCCGCACCGGCGCCGAAGGTATTAAGCGGCTGCACCTCGAGTTTCTGGGCAGCGAATGGCCGTTATGAGCCCAAAAAAGCCTCCACTGCAAAAATTCTATTTTCCGCGGGAAACACTGTTGGTCGAGATCGAACGCCGGTGCCGGTACCCGAAGTGCGAGGCCCGCAACTCCATCAGTTTGACGAAGTCCGAAGCGATTGAGTACCGTGGATTCGACTGTCACAAGTGCCATCAATGGAATGACGACACCGTGAGCCCGGAAGCGCTCCCCGAGTCCTGGGCGAATGATCTATGGTTAAGTAGCGACGACGCGAGCACGCACTAAGGCATTTATTTCTCTTGAGCCAAACCACTACCACGCTTGAACGTCAGCGCAGCGGTAACGGATCGCGTCCCTACCCGCGCATGATGCCGCAATGGATGATCGAGATCTGCCGGCCCATCGTGACGCTGGTAGCCCGATTGTTCTGGCGCGTGCGTTGGATTGATAGAGAAAATATTCCCGCGTCGGGCGGTCTGATCATTGCTTCCAATCACCAAACCTACATCGATCCATTTTGGATTTCCTGCCCAGTGAAACGGCCTGTGCGCTACCTGGCGTGGGATGAAGCAGTCAGTTGGCCGGTAGCCGGCTGGATTATGCGCATGCTGGGAGCTTGGCCGTTACAGTTGGAGGGAAGCGATCCCAAACCGATTCGGCGATCGCTTCAGTGGGTCAGCGATGGCGGCGCGGTAGTCATCTTTCCGGAAGGTGGGCGCGGCAATCCTGACGGTTCAATGCGTAAATTCAAACCCGGCGCAGTGCGCATGGCGCTCGAAGCCGGAGTGCCGATCCTGCCAGTGACAATTCGCGGTGGGCATCGTGTCTGGCCGCTGGGATCTCGGGTGCCGCGCCTGGGCCACGTCGAAGTTATCTATCATCCCCTCTTCATCGCCGAACCCGAGTCTGACGAAGACTCGCGCGCATTTGCTCGCGCTGAGACCGATCGATTGCAAGAAATTATTCAGGGGCCATTGAGAGAGGGCCCATCCTCATAGAATCTTTGGCTTCGCGCCAATTGGGTCTTCAAGCCGCCAGCACCCTCATCATCTGCTCGTGAATCAGGCCGTTGCTCGCCAGAATCGGCGGCGTGTGAATGTCGAAAGGTTCGCCTCGATAGTTCGAGACGCGCCCGCCCGCTTCTTCAATCATCAGCACCCCGGCGGCCACATCCCACGGCCTCAGGCCTTCTTCCCAAAAACCGTCAAAGCGCCCCGCCGCCACGTACGCCAGATCGAGCGCAGCGGCCCCGTCGCGGCGCACGCCCTGCGCGTTCATGATGAAGTTGGTGAAGTGACGCGCGAACTCGCTGCGCTCGCGCACGTCGTAAGGAAAACCGGTACATAACAGCGCGCTGGAAAGGTTCGGGTTAGCCGAAACCTGAATGCGCTTCCCGTTGAGGGACGCGCCTTCGCCGCGTTCAGCGCTGAACATTTCGTCGCGAATCGGGTCGTAAATCACGCCGAGTTGCATGCGTCCCCGCAGTTCCAGCCCCATTGAAATGCAAAAGCAGGGATAGCCGTGCGCGTAATTCGTGGTACCGTCCAACGGATCGATTACCCACCGCCATTCATGCTGCCCACCATCAGGTGAATTGGCGCCGGATTCCTCTGCGAGAATCGCGTGACGCGGGTAGTGAGTTTTGATCCGGTCGATGATCAGTTTTTCCGAAGCCAGGTCAGATTCAGTGACCAGATCCAATTCGCTTTTGTTGCTTACGCGTAAGCTTCGGCCGAAGCGTGCGGCCAGCACGCGTCCGGCTTCGCGCGCAGTTTGAATGGCAAAGTTGAGCAAAGATCAATCTCTTCGTTTATTGGCTTAGCAAGATCGTCTTTAGGATATATCAGATCGAGTGTGGCACGCGCATCTGGCGCGTGATCTCACGAGCGGGACGGCCGTGCCACTCTGTTAGATGTTAGAATCGCGCATCGCAGGTATGCCACTTCAGGTAAAGCTGGTTTTTCTACTTACGTTTCTCATTCACCTGATGAGTATGCTGTCGTACGCGATCAGGATCGCCGGCGTCAGGACACGTCGCATCGCGGTCTCGCTCGCTCTATTCAATGTGCTCCTGTTGGTTTCGCGAACTTCCAATACGTTTCAGGCGCCCCTGCTCGCCAAACATGTCGAGCAGAACATTCTGGCCGGCAGCACCGCCGGCATCGAAACAGATCTGCGATGGCTGATTCTGGCGGCAACGCTCGCCTCGGTCGTCGGATTGATCGCTATCCCGACTTTCCAACGAGTGTTCGGGCGGGCCATTGAATCTCTCGGCGCACATCGCTCGATGCTTCGCCTGCTGCTGCGAAGTGTTTCTTTTTCTGCGTTACGTCACCTCCGCAACTCAGTCAGGATGCCGGCGAAGGAAAACCTCACACGTCTTTCCTGGAAACAAGCTCCTTGGAACATGCTTATTTACAATGCGCTGGCCAGCGCCCTGCTCACCGTGGGCGTTTTTGCCTCGCTTTACGCGGGTTACCTCAGGCCCGAACTGCGGGTGACGGCAAATAACCTGTCGCCCGTGGTGAATGCCGCTTCGACGGTGCTGCTGTTTGTTTTTATCGATCCTTATATTTCGCTGCTTACGGACGACGTGGCTGCCGGCCGTACCAGCGAAGCGCAGTTTCGCAGGTGTATCGTATTGTTGGGGACCAGCCGCATGATCGGAACCATGCTGGCGCAACTCGTACTGACTCCGGCGGCGCGCCTCATCGCCGCGGTTTCGTACCATCTTTAAACCAAACAGTGAACATGGGGCAGAACAAAAAAATAGCGCCGCGGCTCAGCGTGACAATGCCGGTTTACAATGCGGCTCAATTTCTCGATGAAAGCATAAGCAGCATCCTTCGTCAGTCGTTCTCAGATTTTGAGTTCGTCATTCTGGACGACGCCTCAACTGACGGTACACAGGAAATTCTGCGCGCATGGGCATCGCGAGACAGTCGCATTCGTCTTTTTCGCAGCGAGCGGAATTTGGGATTGTCAGGCAGTTCCAATTTCGTGGTGCAAAAGGCCACGACTCCGATTGTGGCTCGGATGGACGCCGACGACGTTTCACATGTCGACAGGCTCAGGCGGCAGTTGGAAGTTTTAGAGACGCGGCCCGACGTGGTGGCCGTCGGAACTCTTTGTCATGGAATTGATGCGGCTGGGCGCGTGACTCGGCCCCGAGATCGTTGGCGACTGGTTCGCCGGTCGCGATACATTCCCTTTCCGCACGGCTCGGTAATGTTTCGTCGGGAGGCCTTTGAACACGTGAGTGGCTATGACGAGCAGCTTTTGGTTGGTGAAGATCAGGAGTTCTTTTACAAGATGACCGCCGTGGGAAGAGTCGTCACCCTGCCCGATGTCCTCTACATTTTTCGATACCATCTCAGCAACGCCACCGTGCTTTCCAAAGGAGACGGCGTGCGCTCGATCGCGGGCACCGTCCACAACAATGGCCATGACCTGGCGGCGATGTATCTGCTCGGCGCCATGCGTCTTTGGGCCGGGCAACCGCCGCAACTTCTTCCGGAGTTGCTTACCAGGACGTCTCTTCATTGGAATCTGAAGTCTTTGTTGGCATTGAGCTCGGCAAGTTTGGGAAGCATAAGTCCGGGTGCATTGAGATTTCTCCTGCGCTCGTTCATTCGCAGTCGCGACGCGATGGCCGGTTTGGTAATAAAAGACGGGAGGCCCTACGAGTGGCGATTCAAATAGCCATCGCGGGAATGGGTACGCGCGGCCGCGAGTGGGTGCGCGAAGTCCGAAGTGCGCCGGCTTTCAATCTGGCCGCGACTATCGAAGTCGATCCGAATGTTCTGGCGGCCACCGCGCGGGATCTGGATATTCCGGCCCAGCGTTGTTTTACCGATCTCGAAACGGCCATCGAACAGTCTCGGCCTGACGCAGTTATTGTTGCCACGCCTGCGGACTGTCATAAGCAGCCTGTGGAAGTGACTCTCAGTCACGGACTGGCAGTGATGGTCGAAAAACCGTTCACTACAGATCTGAGTGATGCAGTCAATTTGGTCTCGCTTGCCGAACAAAAGAACGTTCCACTCCTTGTCGCTCAGAACTATCGTTACCTGCGTTCCTTTCGCGCTGCCCGGCGGCTAATTGCCGAAGGAACTTTGGGAAGCGTCTCGCTGGTCAACTGTCAGTACTATCGCCCGGCGCATGACATGGCCGCATCACTGGCGCGGTTGCCTCACAGCGTGCTGTGGGGGATGGGAGTTCATCACCTTGATGCGCTTCGCCATGCGCTCGGCAAAGAAGTAGTTAACGTGACTGCGAAAAGTTTCACGCGGCCTGGAGGCAAGTTGCCACCCGGGGCCTCCCTTCAGGCAATGCTTACTTTCGAAGACGATGCGCGAGCCATGTACTCGGCAAGTTACGAGTCGAGCGGGCATGAATTCTTTGAAAGCGGACAGGAGTTTTACACGCGTTTCGTCGGAGAGAGAGGAACGCTGCACATATTTCAACGATGGCTGATTTGGTGCGAGACGGGCAAGTTGCCGCGTTTGGTCAGACGCGGCCCGCGAAAAGAAACCGAAGAACAAATTTTGCTGGGCCAACTGGAAAGGGCAATGTTGCACGGAGAAACTGCCGAAGTGAGTGGGCGAGATAACCTGCAAACAATGGCCGTCCTCGAGGCATGCGTCCGTTCATCTGCGGATCGAGCCGGGATTAATCCACAGTCTTTGCTGAATGAACCGAAACAATCACAGTCGCGTGCTGGCCATCGGACTTGATGCCGCTGAGCCGGCTCTGGTGCGTCACCTGATCGAGCGGGATGAAATGCCGGCGCTCAAGTCGCTCCTGGCTGCGGGTCGTTGGATCCGTATTCACTCGCCTGCGTACCTCGGGAGTGGCGCGGTGTGGCCCACATTCGCTACTGGCACAGAGCCCTCGGTACATGGGGTTTATGGTGAATGGTGTTGGGAGCCGGAAACCATGGACGTGAATCGCTATGACGGCGAGGGCGTCTCGCCATTCTGGAAACCACTTTCCGAAAACGGCGCCACGCTGGGCGTGCTCGACCCGCCCCTGATGAGATCGACAGGTCTCTCTAACGGTTTTGAAATAATTGAGTGGGGAGCACATGACCAGGTTTACGATCGAATGCTGGCGGGGCCGGGGCGCATCGCGGATTTGTTGGCAAAGCAGATCGAACCGCATCCGTTTGCAGTCAATCGACACGACAACGCCAGCTCTGATCATCCTGAAGAACTCGAGAAACTCAGTTCGTCCTGTCAGAGAGGCTTAAGCCTCCGCGGCAATCTCGCTGCGACTTTGTTAACTGACACCCGGCCGGACTTTGCCTTGATTGTCTTTCCAGAGATCCATCATGCAGCTCATTACCTCTGGACTCGCGAAATGTTTCAAGGTGGGCCGGGGGGAAACGGAGTGAAGCCTTCTCTTAAAAAGTTGTTTCGCGAAGTCGATCGTCAGATAGGCGCCTTGATCCAGACTGCGGGAAGTGAATACACGGTGATGATTTTTTCGCTTCACGGCATGCGGCCGTCAGCCGGGGTGCCTGTATTTCTTCAGCCGCTTCTCTGCGAAGCAGGTTTCGCCCGAATGGCGCCGTGGAAGACGCAGTCATGGCCCGATCGCGCGCGTTCGTTGATGGCGGCTGCGAAGCGGCAGATGCCGGCGTCCATCAAGAATTTCTATTACAAGACGGTGCCGCAAAACGCGACAAAGTATCTGGCCCGCCCCACGATGTTGCCGGTCTTCGATTGGGAGCACACGCGTGCCTTTTCGCTGCCGAGTGACCAACATGGGTGGGTTCGAATCAACTTGAAAGACCGCGAACGAGCGGGAATTGTCCGGCCTGAAAATTACGAGGACACGTGTCGTGAAGTCGAGATGTTCTTGCGCCACTTAACAGCGGAAGACGGACGACCGTTAGTGGAAAGAACAGTGCGGACGGCAAACGAAGTTGAGAGCGCGATGTGCTCAAAGCTTCCCGACCTGGTCGTCCATTGGGCCGACGCGGCTTTTGTGGCCGAATCGAAAATCACACAGAGCAGGGTCAAGGTTGAACTTGATGGCCAGAAATTCAGTGGCCAGCACGCGGTGGAAGGCTTTTGTATTCTCGGGCGAAAGGACCCCAGCGATCATGACGAGTTGGCAGTAAGTGAGCTGCGCTCACTGGTTACTCGAATCCTTGCTGCCAATGGCGATCAATCGACGGATCAATAAACAAATGACGAAGGTGTTAGCAATCGCGATCGAATCGGCTGAGCCCTCTTTGGTGCGCCGGATGATCGAACGAAATGAACTGCCGGCGTTACGGGAACTACTGTCGTCGGGCCGTTGGATAGATTTGGAATCGACGGCAGCGATTGGCACCAGCTCAGTGTGGCCGACATTCATGACCGGGGAAGATCCCGAGGTGCACGGGATTTACAGTGAATGGTGTTGGGAGCCGGCCACGATGGGCCTCAGCAACATGGACGGCAAGGATGTCGAGCCCTTTTGGAAAGTCCTCGCCCGCTCAGGCAGAAGCGTGGGAATTTTGGCGGTACCCTTCATGCCGTTCGTTGGCGTCCCGGATGGGTTTGAAGTGAGCGATCAGTTTTTCCCTTCAAAAACAAATAACGATCGGTCCGCGAGCGCGATGGCTGATTTGATTGCCAAAGAAGCGCGTAACGCGCTCGCGCACGGGCACATCAGCGTCGATGGCCCTGAAGACTATCAACACCTCGAGCAGTTGGCGGCGGACTCCCTGACCGGAATAAAACTTCGTGGAAAGTTTGCCGAAGCCTTGCTTAAAGAATCTCAACCGGATCTCGCGGTCATAGTTTTCACCGAACTGCACGAATCAGCGCATTGTCTTTGGCAAATGATCGAGCCGGATCATCCGCTTTATGCCGAGCCGTTGTTTGAGCGGGTCGGTAAGATCCAACCGAACTTGAAAGAACTTTTCCAGGAAGTCGATCGCCAGGTTGAAACTCTCATTAAGACCGCGGATGACGACACCGCCATTCTGGTGTTTTCGCTGCACGGCATGCAGCCCGCGCGCGGTGTGCCCACTTTCCTTGCGCCAATGATGACCGAAGCCGGCTTTTCCCGGATTAGCGAAGGCCCGGACCGCTCGTTGAAGCAGCGCGCCACCGACCTGGCGGCCGCAGTAAAACGGCGCACGCCGCAGCGCTTAAAACGGATCTACTACAAGAGTTTGCCGCGCAGCACCGTTTTGCGCCTGGCAACGCCAAACATGATGCCGCAATACGATTGGTCACAAACGCGGGCCTTTCCCCTGGTGATAGAACAGCATGGCTCGATTCGTGTGAACCTGGCCGGCCGGGAAGCGAAAGGTATCGTGACTGTTGAAGGGTACAGAGAGGTCTGCGACCAAATAGAAGAATGGCTGTACACGTTGACTACCAGTGACGGAAAGCGGCTTACGAAAAAAGTTTTTAAGACGGCGGCGAATGGCGAGCAGGCCCTCAACCGGCGCATCCCGGACGTAATCGTTCATTGGGAGGATGCGGCGTTTGTGTCTCCATTGCGGTTGAAAAACAGTTCAGGCGAGTTCCACCGCGAAGGTAATCGCTACTTAAGTCAGCACACTTCGGAAGGCTTTTGCATTTTGAGGTCTCAAGGTGCTTCTGTGGAACAAGTTATGCCCGTCAGGAATCTGGCTTCTCTGATCACCAGCATCGCCGGTGGCAGCAAACAGGCAGCGGGAAAAGCAGCCGGATCCCAGGACTAAACAGCGCCGTTCATTTCTCGTAATTCGGCTGTTCCTTGTCCCGATAGATCAATTTCGGCTTGCTGGTCTCTTCGCCTTTCGGCGAATCAAAATTGATTTCGAACGAGTAGATGTTGCCGCTTTGGCCTTTGCGATATTCGATCGCCTTGTTGCGTTCAGCTTCCGCTTCGGCACGCGTGGCATAATTCGCATAAGAAGTCTCGCCGTTAAGCCGCACGTCCTGCTCCCCATAATCGATGATGATGCCGCGCTTCTCAGCCGGATCCATCACGTTGCGGCTGAAATAAGGAATGAACTTCTTCTTGACTAACGAATAGGTGGGGACATCCTCGGGTTGTTCAATTACCGTGGAGATGTACCAGCGCCGCTCTTCCGGATTCTCGCTGCTGGTTTCCACATTCGCGCGATGCACGGTGGTTTCGATCTCGACGAATTGATAGACGGCGTCCGATGTGTGCGTTTCGGCGGTTGCCGGGCCTGAGACATTTAGCGGCAAGCTGCTCAGAATTAGAGCCGCCGGCAATACCCATAATTTGGTTTTCACGAGCCCATTCCCCTTCCGCGTCCAGATAAGCAGTGGTTTGCGGCCTCGTAAACTATGCCCAACCGTAAAACTTGTCAATTCATCTGGACGCGACGCCGGCAAGTGCCTACAATGCCGCGGAAAATTGTTTCCCGTTAATTAGCCGACTCACAACTTGTTCCCAGTTCTAAATGCCTCCTAATCCCGAGGAGTTCAACTATGCGCAGAACACTTTCCCCCAAGACCATTCTGATTAACGCAGTTCGTCTCTTGACGCTGATAGTTTGCGTCAGTGGGTTGACCGCTCAACCGGGCGTCGCACAACGGAGAGCGACGCAGCTGAATGCCGAACAACGCACCGCGCGACACTTCGACTCGATTCGCAAATCACCGCCGCAGCAATGGGCGTTTCTCCTCCAGATGCCAAAAGGCGCGGATCTGCACAGCCATCTGTCCGGCGCGATTTATGCAGAGAGTTACGTGCGATGGGCGGCCGACAATGGATTGTGCATTAACACCCGGACGATGTTCCTTTCGGCGCCCAAGCCGAATTCGAAATGCGATCCCAGCTCAGAACAGCCGCCGGCTGCCGGCGCTCTGACCAACGGCGTGCTTTACCGGCAAATGATCGACGCATGGTCCATGCGCAACTGGCAGCTTTCCGGCCAGAGCGGCCACGACCAGTTCTTTGACACGTTCGCCAAATTCGGACCGGCCACCTGGAACCAAAACGGACCGATGCTTGCTGAAGCTGTCGCGCGCGCGGCTCGCGGCCACGTGCTTTACGTTGAGTTAATGCTGACGCCGGACGGTACACCCACCGGCGTCGTCTCCAGCCAAATCGGTGAAAAGGTTGGTTGGGACGGGAGCTTCGAAAGCACCCTGGCCAAACTGAAAGCGAACGGCATCAACACCGGCGCGTCTACGGGAATCACGAACCTGCGCGACGCCGAAGCGGAAAAGGATCGCCTGTTGAAATGCGGTACCGCTCAGGCCGATCCCGGGTGTTCGGTGACTATTCGTTATATCGCCCAGGTCTCGCGCGGGGCGTCGTTGGGCCAGGTGTTTGCCCAGATGGTGACGGGGTTCGCGCTCGCCAATAATCCCGATTCGAAAGTGGTGGCGTTGAATCTGGTGCAGGCCGAAGACGGCTTGGCTTCGATGCAGAATTTTTCGCTGCACATGCAGATGTTGCAGTTTCTTCGGCCGCTCTACCCGCGCGCGCACGTGAGTCTGCACGCCGGCGAACTAGCGCCCGGCGTTGTGCCGCCTGACGGGCTGACTTTTCACATTCGCCAATCGGTGATGGTCGCAGGCGCCGAACGAATCGGGCACGGCGTCGATGTCATGCACGAAACCGCGCCGTACGATCTTTTAAAAGAGATGGCGCGTCGCAACGTGATGGTGGAGATTTGCCTGTCGAGCAACGATCTGATTTTGGGAGTGAGCGGGACACAACACCCGTTGGCGACTTACATGCAATACAACGTGCCGGTGGCGCTCGCTACGGATGACGAGGGCGTTTCGCGTTCAGAAATCTCGCGCGAGTTTTTAAAGGCTGCTCAGGATCAGGGGTTGAACTACTCCGACCTCAAAACGATGGCGCGCAATAGCCTGACGTATTCGTTCATTTCCGGTGGCAGCCTGTGGAGTGACGGAAAGAAATTTGTTGCCGTCGCTCAGTGCCGTACCGAGGTTGTTTCCATGACGCTTTCGCCCGTTTGCCGCTCGTATGTCGAGAGCAATCCGAAAGCAAAGTTACAGTGGCAACTCGAGGAACAGTTCAGAGAGTTTGAGCGGTTGTGGTGATGAACGGTTCCCGCCTCGCTGGTGCCGGGCCTCTACTGCGGTGCGCGTGCCTTGACCGCATGCGTGACGCCGCTGGTTTCATGAATCGTGGCGGTCACGCTGGTCAGATGTTTCTTTGACACCAGGCCCCAGAAGAAAGTGCTGTCGCCTTTGCCTGCCGAACTTCCCGCACACACTGGCGTTTTGAATTTAAACCTGATGGTGCGGCCGGTCTGGACCGCGGAGGCCAGTCCGATCGTGCCCAGTCCGCCGTTGTTTATCACGAAGACCTGATCTGTTTTTTTGTCGGCGTTGAAATCAAGCGTGCTTACCACCGGACCAAAACCAACCGAGACCCAATCGACGCAGGACAGTGCGGTGACGCCGACTGCATTGCGCAAGTCCACACGATACTCGTAGGCAAACAAGCCGGCCGCGGGGCTCCCGGCTAAACCCTTGAAGGTGCGCGATTGAAAAACGCCGGTGCCTCCGGCGCTCAACGGGAAGTTGTCCTTGAGGTCGCTGATCGAAACTGTGCAAGCTGCGTTGAAAACGCAATTGATGGCCGGAGCGCCCACGTTCACGATTTTCAGAGTGGCTGCTTTGGCCGCGAAGGGTGTCAGGCAAACAATCAACAGAGTAAGCAGTCGTCTCATCGCGTGCGATATTTGTAAGCCCGACCGAAAGACGTTGTCAACGCAAATACAGAACCGGGAGCGGTAGCGACCGGGTCCTATCCTGGAGTGCGCCGGCAAAGCGAAGCGGCGACGGCGCTTTGGTTAATACCTGAAACACCTCGTTCCGCAAATCCAAAGCGGTGTCGCGCTGCGCTTGCCACCGCACTCCAAAAACGAAACGAGCCGGCGCTTTTCAGCATCCGGCTCGTCAGAGTAGTTTCGGTGAAAATGCTTAAGCGTTATTCGCGTCGATCTCGGCTTTGGCTGCAGCAGCCGCTTTGCGACGACGTCGCACTGCTCCAGCGATTCCCGCTAAGCCAGTTCCAAGCAGGACCATCGTCGTCGGCTCTGGAACCGGGCCTGCCTGTCCGCCCCAATTGAACCTTTCCGGACCGCCATGAGCGTCGCTGAGCGTCGCTTCCAGGCCAAGTCGGAGATTGGGATCCGCCGCCAGCGCGGCCCGCAGTCGCTCTGCCGCTTCGGCATCAAGTCCGAGCGCAAAGTCCGAGGTCGAGCCCTGGGCGTGCTTGGATTGATTGAGCGTCAATGGCCCAAGAGATTCAGCAGTGAAAACCACATTGCCGGCGGAGTCATAAGCCGTAATGATCAACGAATCGATGGTGATGGGCGCTTTGGCGCCACCGTTGGCTTCGTTGATATTGATTAGCACCATCAGTTGACTCGGATCGCTAACCCCAAGAGAGCTGAACAGCACCGTGTGCTGGTGCGGCCCGGCACTCGTATCGCCATACCACACATCCCCGGTACCGTCCCAACGAACCCCGCCTGATTCCTTGGTACTGTTGCCGTGATGCTGAAGATTAAGTGAGGCCAAAGGTGGCACCAGTTTTTCCGTTTGCGGGGTCACGAGAATAATGCCGTCCGCATAAACTGCGCTGCTCGATAATCCGACAAACGCCAGGACCGCAAGACTCAAAAAGATTCTGGAAACTATTTTCATGGTTTAGATGTCTCTCCTGCTTTCGGTTTTAACGCCGAGAATTTGTTTGAGTCGCACCGACTCCACCCCGGTCCCTTATAGAAAGGTCAAAAAAGCACACTCTTCCACAAGCAAATTGCTGGCGATTTCCAGAAAACAGCAAAACTTTTTAGACGAATTTTGGAGGGCTAGGTTTGGGAGTGCCGGTTCGAAATCACAGACCGAAGTCCGTGCGCTTAATTAACCGAAAGGCTTATCGATTGACGGGCTACTCCTTCTCCCAGAGGGAGAGGGATGACTTCTCTCATCAAACCAGATTCATAGGTGTCGGGTTCTTTGGATCTTTCGTGTAATCGTAAAAGCCACGGCCTGATTTTCGGCCATACAAACCGGCCATCACCATCCGCTTGAGAAGAGGCGGTGACGCGAAGCGCTTTTCGCGAAACTCATTGAACATGATCTCGGCGATGTAATAAGTTGTATCAAGACCCACGAAGTCGCCTAGAGTCAACGGCCCCATCGGATAGCCACAACCGAGTTTCATGGCGTTATCGATGTCCACGATCGAACCGACGCCTTCTTCCAGCGCGCGGATCGCATCGAGCATGTAGGGAACCAACAAGCGGTTTACTATGAAACCAGTGCGGTCGCTGGTGCGCACGGGGACCTTACCGAGTCTGCCCGCAAAGGCTACGGCATCTTCGTAAACATTCTCGTCCGTCAGAATCGTGCGAATCACTTCGACCAGCTTCATGATCGGCACGGGATTAAAGAAGTGCATGCCGATAAAGCGCTGTTGCCGCGCGTTTGAGGTCACCGACATCATTTGCGTGATCGAGAGTGATGAGGTGTTCGAGGCAAAGATCGTTTCCGGTTTGCAAAGATCGTCCAGCCGCAAATAGGTCTCGCGTTTTGTGTCCAGGTTTTCGATGATTGCTTCAATAATAATGTCACAGTCGGCGAGGTCCTCGAACGAAGTTGTGCCGCGCAAACGGTCGCGTATTTCCTGCTGCTGATCGGCGGTGATTACGCCTTTCTCGGCAAACTTGCCCAGGGACTTTTCGATCCCGGCGAATCCTTTGGTAATCAGATCGTCTGACACTTCCCGTACGATAGTTTCAAACCCGGCCGTCGCCGCCGTCTGCGCGATTCCTGCGCCCATGAGGCCACAACCCAGAACACCAACTTTCTTGATTTCCATATCCTGTTCTCCTTAACGTCCGCAGGCTCCAGCGTGAGATCAGTACCACACGCGTTAGCAGGGTGGGTCAACAACTCAACCATGTAATGGACCCATCCGCTCACGCAGATGGTACTGACTTCATCTGCGGACTAGTAATGTCTCAACACCATGAAAAAGCTCACCGCCACCAACAACAACGCTGCGATCTGCCCCACGCGCCAGGCGATCGTGACACTCGCCGCCTGGCCGGGACGTTTGTAGCTCACCACGGCAGCAATCGCTGCGCCCGAAACCAACCCGCCCAGGTGCGCCGCGTTGTCGATAATGCCCTGACCGAGAAATCCAATCGCGAGGTTCAGAAGGATCACCGGCAACATTCCTGTGCCGAAGGCGCGCTTGAACCCTTCCGGCAACTCGCGCCGGTACTTCAAGCCAAAAACGAAGAGCACACCTACCAAACCAAACAATGCACCTGAGGCTCCGGCCGAAGGGTTGTCGGCATACTTGATGAGAAAGCCCGCGATCCATCCGGGCCGCGAACCGGGAATCACTGTCAGGTAGCTGGCAATAACACCGCACACGCCGGTCACGATCCAAAACACAACAAACTTGGCCGAACCATAAAGTTTCTCAACCCAGGGCCCCAGCACCCACAGTCCGTACATGTTCATCAAAAGGTGAATCAGATTCACATGGATGAAAACAGGTGTGACAAAGCGCCACCACTCGTGCAGATGCTGGATCGCGTAGTTCGTCTTGGCTCCGAACGCCAGCAAAACTCCGTCGTCAAAAACCCCCATCAGTATTCTGGAAGACATACCGCTGGCTTCCCACATCAGCAGGAACACAAAGAAGTTCGCCACCAGAAAAACGATAGTGAAGATGTAGGGGCGCGAGAGAATGGCGCGCGCATAGCTCATCGCATAGCGCTCGTGAAGCGGGATCGCGGGCGCCGCTGCCTGTTGCGATGAAGCGCCGCACACGTGGCAAACCGTTTCGCCGGCGCCGATTATCGCGCCACAGTTGCGGCAGAGACTGGGACGACCGGAGTAGTTGGGTTGATTGTCAGGCAAGGGGCTGGTCCACAGATTACGCAGGTTTGTCAGAACCGGGAGCGGTAGCGACCGGATCGAAGACGCGACTGGGAATTAACAAGATTGCGTTTCTGAACATTTACGCCCGATTGATTTGTAGCATCCGGTCGCTACCGCTCCCGGTTCTGTAATCTGCGTAGTCTGCGGATGGTTTACTTTCCAATCTCGCTTAGCAGGTTCACCAAATCATCCGCATGCTCTTCTTCGACGGCCAGAATGCCTTCGAGCATACGTCGTGACGTCGGATCGTCGTTGCCCAGGTACGTGATCATCTCGCGATAGCTGTCGATGGCGATGCGCTCAGCCACCAAGTCTTCCCTAATCATGTCGTTCAACGTTTCGCCTTCGACATATTCCGCGTGGCTGCGCATCAGGAGCCCTTCCGGATTGAAATTAGGCGCGCCGCCCAGTTGCACGATGCGCTGAGCAATTTGATCGGCGTGCCCTTGTTCATCATTGGCGTGCTCGAGAAATTCCGCGGCCACGCCTTCCGCGTGAATGCCCGCGGCCATGAAGTAGTGCCGCTTGTAACGCAGCACACAAACTATCTCAGTCGCCAGCGCTTCGTTCAGTATCTTGACAACGGTGTCGCGGTCGGCCGAGTAGCCTTCGGTGACGGCGCCATTTTCGATATGTTGGCGCGCGCGTTCGCGCAGAGTTTTGATATCAGTCAGAAATGGTTTGTCAGCCACAGTCGTGACTCCTTATTTCAAGTTTTCTGAGGGAAGCGAGGATGTTACTAGTGGATGACGAACGGAGCAAGTTGCGGTGTTTTCTTTGCGTAGCTTTGTGTCTTTGCGACTTTGCGTGAAATGCATTCGCAGTTCGGAATTCCCGCAAAGGCGCTAAGGCGCAAAGTCGCGCAGAGATCATTCTGCTCCAACTTTGCCAAACAAGCTTATCTCCGCGGCCGCAGTTGCATCATTCACGATTTCCACCGGCACGCGCCACGCCAAAGTCTTAATCCGGCACACGCCCGTGTTGTCCTCGCGGCAATACACGAACGTAAAGGAAGCGCGGGCTTCGGCTGAGCCGCTTCCCGCCGCCCTCACCGGAATACGAACCGGAAGCCGCAGATCTTTCGCTGAACGCGAGGTCTGCTGCGGATCGATGACGAGCAGTTGCTCGTTTTTCTCAACTGAGATTTTGTATCGATGCGGTGCGCTCGGATTCAAATGATAGCCGGCCGGTAACTGCACATTGATCACGATGGAAGCGTCGCCGGTCCTTAATTTCTGCACCGGCAGTTTCGTTTCCTCTTCATTCGGAGCAAATTCAATGGCAGCATTTTGTTTCGCAGCCGGCGGTTGCAGGTCCTTGATAACCAGCGTCCTTGTATTTTTCGTTTTCAAGTCGACGACGCGGATTGCGTGATTGTTAGTGTCGGCGACATAAAGCTTATCCCCCGCTACCGCCAGGCCACCCGGTTCGTAGAAAGACGGCCGCGCGCCTTCTGTTTGTCCGGGCTTGCCGGTGCCCGCAAAGCTCCTCACGGTGCGTGCCGCCGGATCCAACACCTTGATCTTGTGATTGTAGGTGTCGGCCACCAGCAGCTTGTTATCCCAGCGCGCCAAACCTAGCGGGTGCTGCAGCCGCACATCGTTCCCGGTCCCGTCTTCGTCGCCAAAATCGAAAAGGTCACCGCCGACCAGTGTGCGCACTTGACCATTCGCGGCGAGATCGATTCCTCGAATGATGTTTGCTTCGGCGTCCGAAACAAACAGAGTCTTGCCATCCGTTGCCAGCCCGGAAGGCTGCGCGAAGCCGGCTTCATCACGCGGGCCATCAATCCGCGCCTCGCGCCCGGAACCGGCATAAGTGGAGATCGCCTGCTGGTTAAGATCGAGTTGCCAGATCTGATGCGGGCCCGCCATCGCCATGTAAAGCGTCCTGCCTACCAGTTGCAGGTCCCATGGAGAGTTCAATGCGATAGTTCGCGCCGGGCCCGTTTGCCCGTACTCGTGCGATTGTTCTCCCGTGCCCGCGATCGTTTTTACCGTCTTTGCTTTCAGATCGATCTGGCGAATCAGGTGATTTTCAGTGTCCGCCACATATAAATTGTGCCCATCAAGGGCCAAACCCTGCGGCCTGAAAAAGGTTGCGCGATCAAACTGGCCATCGTCCGCGCCGTGAACGCCCGTCCCGATCACCTGCACAAGTGTGCCGTCCAGTTTAGTGATGACGATCCGGTTGTGATCTGAGTCGGCCATAAAAAGCCGATCCGTCGCGGCGTCGGCCAGAATCTTTCCGGGAAAGGAGAGCGGCAACGCGCCGACCTTCGCTCGTTCGAGCACGAGTTTTAAGGGCGCCTCGTTCAATTCGCCACGCTTGCGGAACTCGGAAATGCTTTCAGAGATGGCCTTGTCCAATTCGTCGTAGTAACCCTCGCCCGAAACGCGGCCGATGATGTAACCAGCCGGATCGATGAGGTAGCGCGTGGGCCAGGCGTTCACTGCGTACGATTTCCAGATGGCGAAGTCGGCGTCGTTGACGATCGGGTGCTCGATTTCGTAACGGAGAATTATCTGCCGGATGTTCTCGGTATCTTTTTCGTTTTCGAACTTGGCTGAGTGCACACCGATCACGACCAGCTCGTTCGGGTATTTCTTTTCGAGCTTTTTGAGATCCGGAATGATGTGGATGCAGTTGATGCAGCCGTAAGTCCAAAAGTCGAGTAAAACTACTTTCCCTTTCAAAGCGGCCAGGGACAGAGGCTTGTCCGTATTCAGCCACCCGCGATCACCAGTCAATTCCGGCGCGCGAATTCGTGAACGTTCCTGTACAGGCATTTCAGTTCCCTCCCGATAAGCGACTGAGAAAGATTGACCCTTTGAAGACGAAAGAATGGGGGAGAAGATCAGAATGGCGAGTATGACGACGGCGCTCAAAACCCGTAGCCCAGACGAATCGATTGTTGGGCGACTCAACCAGCCTGCGTTAGCAGGCGGTATGTTAGTAGCCCCGGGCGTTAGCCCGGGGTCAACCAGGATGGTTCGATACGAGAGCCCCGGAGGGGCGACATAAATTTCTTTTGCCCTCTTCGAGGGCTTGGTGCGTTTGTTGGTACGGATCCCCGGGCTTACGCCCGGGGCTACCCTCTGCCGCCATCTTCGATGGCTCATTGACCGATTCCTTTCAGCTCGACAAAGCCTGGTCCAGGCGATCAACCGCTCGCCGCAAGTGCGGAATCGTAATCGAGCCGCCCACCACCAGCGCCACGTTGAATGCATCCATGAACTGCTCGCGCGTTACGCCACAGCCGACGCATTGTTTGACGTGGTAGGTGATGCAATCGTCGCAACGCAAAACGATTGACGCCGTCAGGCCCATCAGCTCCTTCGTTTTCTTGTCCAGGGCTCCATCTTCATAGGCCTGGGTATCGAGCGCAAAAAATCTCTTCACCCCGAGGTGGCCGCTGCCCAAAAGCTTCTCGTTCATTTCGGCGCGATATTGGTCAAAATCGTCCATTCGCTTAGGTCCTTTCAGATTTTCGCGAATGTATCCCGTTCTTGCCAAAAAGGACTACTTTCGATCCAAAGTCGTCGCGGGAGCTCTGCGACTTTTGCTTTTTGTGCGCGCGTCCGCTTTTCCAGCGCGCCAGCGCGAATACATCACGATAACGCATCTTTTCATAGTTCTTCTTTCGATGTAAATTAAGCGGGTTCGGAGCAAGAGTTTGTAACGCCTACCTGAGGTAAGAGACCTCCCAACAATGAAGACCCCGACCATCGCCGTTCTTCGGGGATACACTAGAAACCTATGCCGGCGGAGATCTCAAGTTAACAGAGACGTTGTGTGGTCCGAGTCTTCGAGCCCCGCGCCAATTTGATAGATGCACCTTTCCACCAGATGGCGTTACAGAGTGGCATCGATATTGAGTCCTACTTAGTAACGAATCTGCAGAAAGGCAGGCAAAAAAACCTGAAACCTTTTTGTCTGAAGCGGTACTAATGAGCAAGAACATGAAGTTGTTGATGATAGGTGTGGCGAGCTCAGTTCACGCGCCGAAGACATGCTTTATAGCGCAGGTTAATAGTTCAGAGTCTATGGAGCGCGTTCGCACTGATGACGAGGCCTTTCGGTTGATCTTCGCGCAACATCATAGGTTTGTTTTCAGATTCCTTTACGGAATGGTCGGCGAGCATGGTCTTGCAGAGGACTTAACACAACAGACATTCATGCGCGCTTACCGGAGTATGAACACGCTACGGGGGGAATCGAAGCTCTCGACCTGGCTTTGCGGGATCGCGAAGAACGTAGCTCTCAATACGCTTCGGGGGCGCCACCGAGAGCTCTCCAACATCGAGATAAATGACCAGTCGGTAGTGAATCTAAGTGAGGGTGATGGAACCGCTCCTGATGATTATTTGCTTAACAAGGAACTCAAAAATGTCATTCACGACGCGCTGGAGAGATTGGACAGCGATAAACGAATGGTCTTCATTCTTAAGCTTCTGCAGCAGAGAAGCTATGACGAGATCGCCGAAATTACAGGGTTTTCAATCCCAAAGCTTAAAACGGATCTCCACCGCGCGAAAGCCGAGATGCGCCAATTGATTCGCCCATATTTGGAGGCTCGCGATGAAGTGTGAAGCTTGTTTGGAAATGATGGACGACCTGATTGAGGGCGCGCTTGATGACAGCCTGGCCCGAGAGGTAACTGCCCATATTGCCATGTGCGGGCCGTGCTCTCAGCTTTGTGCGAACTTGCGATATGAACAGGAACTTTATGGGAAATATCTGCTGGATGTTGAGCCGACGCCGGCTTTATGGGCGAACTTACGGTTGGAGATGGAAAAGGAGAAAACTCTTAGAGCCTCGCAACCGCAACTTCGACTTCAACGGTGGCTGACGATTGCTATTGGGGGCTTGCGTGTTACACCTCAGCTGGCTACAGCACTGGTCCTTATCACAATCGGACTCGCCATCGGAATAATGGTGTGGCGAACAACCATCGATACGTCCAAGCATCAGGCTCAAAATTCGGGAGTCGTCGGCGTGCAACCTTCGCCTGAGGTAAACCGCGCGGGCACGGATCGCGATTCGGATGATACTGACCGCCAAAGCTCTACTAATGATAACGATCGCACGATTCGGACTTCTTCAAACAGAAGTGGTAACAGAAGACACGGGATACAGCTTAGCGCTGCCGGAAGTGCAAGTAGACGTATGGTTGAACGATCATCTGCTGTGCCAACGGTTGAACAGGTGGCACGAAGAGCCGAACAGGAATACTTGTCCGCGATTGAGATTCTGTCCCGCGACATTAAGGGCCGCCGGGCCTTCATTTCTCCCGCGTTGCTTTTGCAGTTGGAAAGGGCGCTCACAGAAGCTGATCGCAAAATAGCTGCTACGCGAAGGGTCGCCCGCGAGCAACCACGAGATCCGGTTGCTGTCCAGTACCTGGCCCTGGCTTATGAAAATAAAGTAGAGCTGCTCAGAGACGCGACAAGCTGGTAGGCCGCTTAAACTTTCTGTCTGAGAACTGATTCAGACTGACTTGGGGAGTGCAATGTTTTCAGGACTTAAGCCGTTAATAATAGCGCTCGCGCTGATCGGATTCGCAATGGCGACTAGCGGAATCGCCAAAGGGTATTCGAGCATCATCGAACAGGAACGCATAGTTGAACGGGGGAGTCGGATTGTAGTCCGTAATGAATTCGGAGACATCCGTATTGAGGGATCAGATCGCAATACCGTCGAGGCCGTGGCAACCGATCTTAATAGTTCGCAGCCGGTTCCAGTGAGTATCACCGAAGCGTCGTCCGCAAACAAGAAAGTCTTTACCGTGAGTCCCGTTGAAAGTGGGCGTGGTGATAGGCAGAAGATCAATATCTTGTTAGAAGTTAGGGTTCCCCATGATGTTGAGTTGGCGCCAATTTACCTTCGCAGTGGCAACATCAGTATTAAAAACCTCGACGGTGGCGTGAATCTAAGAACCGATGAAGGCAACATAAGTATTCAGCGCGTTGGGTCCTCCGGGGGCGGATTTGTTGAGGCCACGGCCGGGACCGGAAATGTTGATGTCTCAAATATCAATGGCGATGTTCGTATCGTTGCAATCAGCAGCGGCATAACTGTTCAATGCGTTAAGGGTGATGTCGCAGCGCGAGTCTCGAGCGGTCACATCGAGGTTTCGAACATCGAGGGAGACGTCGAACTTAACGTTTCCTCGGGTAGCGCTTCCTTCACCGGTCCGATTCATCCCGAACGCCGTTACCGGCTGAAGACACTGTCAGGGAACGTATCTATGGATATTCCTGACAGTGTTGGTTTTACCGCGGTGCTGACGGCGTACAGTGGTCAACTAGAGAACGAGTTTCAATTTTCGAACGACTCACTCACTCCCCCGGGCAGAACTAATCGACGCGTCGTTGGTAAACATAGAGATGGCGCCGGACGGATCGAGCTTGATTCGTTTAGTGGGCACGTAAGTCTCCGCAAAATGGCCGTGAGCGGTGGCGCTGACTGTCAGAGGTGAGTCGGCGCGCGGCCGGCACGAATGACTTCAAAGTGCTGGGACTTACTAAACAGGAAATTAACCAATCCGGGCCGGCCCGGGCAATGGCAAAGATTGCATATCTGAAAACTGAAAGGAGTTAGAAACGATGAGAAAAACTCTGTGCCGATGTGTTGGGGTGTTGGTTCTGGGAGGTCTGTTTATAGCTGTCAATGTAAATGCCGGGGCGGGGAAGGAAGCGCTCAAAGCCGTCACCGCCGAGGAATCACATCAGACTTATCAACTCACAGCCGGCGCACACATAGATGTGTCTAATATCAGCGGGCCTGTTTCCGTGGAAGCAACTGATGGGTCGGCTGCTGAGGTGCACATTTATCGCACGGCGCCGAACCCCGCAGATTTGGCTTACCGAAAAGTTTCTGTCGACCAGACTTCGTCGGGATTGACCATCCAACAAAAAGACGATGGCACTGAGCATTCCAGCATCAATCTACTGAATCGGGTCGTGCTCAAACTGCCACGCGAGATCAGCGTCAGCGCCAAAGGTATCAGCGGTGATTTCAACATCAGCGGCATCGACCGCGCGGTTGCTCTCAATGGTATCAGTGGAAGTGTCAACGCCATGAACTTGAATGCAGCCTTAACCGTGTCAGGCGTCAGCGGAAATGTCCGCGTGGCGGTCGCACGCGTCACCGACGCGGGGCTACGTGTTAGTGGCGTTAGTCGCAACGTTTACTTAGGCCTGGCCAGTGACCTGAATGCGGAATTGCTTGTCGGCAATACAACCGCCGGCGTCTCTAATAAGATCCAGGATCTCGCTCTCGTTGCTGTTGGCCCTTCAAACTATTCCGCACGTCTCGGCTCAGGCGGGCCGCGAATCGAGGTTTCGGGCGTGACAGGCTTTATCGTTCTTCAACGTATACCGAAAGTTGTTTTAAGGAGAAAAAATGGCAAACTCAGCAATCAATAGAACTTGTGCCGTGCTGGTACTTATCCTGGCTGCCTCGTCCGTATGGGCGACCGCCTACCAAGAGCGCGATGAAATCAATAAAAGCTTTACCCTCCCAGTCAAAGGGCGTGTCGATGTAACTGCAATTGGCGGCAGCGTTGACATCACGGCTGTTGATGGCGATACGGCCATCGTCCAGATCGAGCGAACGGGGCGCAGCCGCGCGGACCTGGATTGCAACAAATTCGTTGTGGAGCAGGTATCAGGTAATTTGACCATTCTGAGTAAAAGCGCGGGCGGTCCGCGTTGCCAGATTATTCAGGTCGTTCACCGCGTTCTGTTGAGCCTCCCGCGACATGTCGATGTTAGCGTCCAGGGTGTCAGCGGCCCGATTAACATCGGCGAAATTGAGGGCACGCTTCGCATCAGCGGCAATAGCGGCAATATCAATCTCGCGCAGTCCGGCAGGAGTTCCCGTATCACGGGCAATAGTGGAACGATAACTATTAAGCTGCGGCGCCTCGATGCAAGAGGACTGGAGTTGAGCGGTAATAGTGGGCCTCTTGAACTCTACGTCGCCGGAGAATTAAACGTCGATGTGAAAGTGCGCGGGCATGGCGGCTCGGCATCTAGTGAACTACCGGATGTGAGATTTACCAAAACAGGCGCCAGCGACTACTTTGCGCGCATCGGATCTGGCGGGCCCACGATTAATGTCGAAGGTAATTCGGGCAGTATCTTGCTTAGTCGTTATCGGGAATAGTCTCGCGGGAATGGTGTTTGGAAAAAGATTGACTCCAAAACATCAGCGTGCAATCTGCAAACAGGACTCCCTCATACGTACAACGAAAAGAACACGTATCGGCGCTGGAACCATGAAGGCAAACACATTCACCTCATCAGTCGCGAGCAGATCAGAAATCCCTGACTCTTCGGTTTCTACGGGAGTTCGTTGCATGGGTAGAAGTCTGCGCACGGGGCTGGTCAAGAAATCGATCGCAAGTATCTTTGCGACGCTTCTGGTGGTTGTCGCCTTACCAAATGCGTGGGGACAATCGGCCGGCACGGCTTCAACGCCGATCGTAAAGATGAGGACGCTTCAGATCGACGCCTGGGCGAGGCCCGGCGTCGGTCAATTCGTGCCCGCGGACGACGATGTGCAGCATCTCGCCTATGAGCTTTTTGTCACCAGCTGGCACTATACTAAGGATCTTCGCTTCGCAGCGGTGGACGTCGAGGATGCCACCACCGGGAAACGGCTGGCCCGTTTCGACAGCAAGGCCCTCGAGGACCCCTTTACGCTTCGCATCAACCAATATCCGGGCAAGGAGGGCCCGGCCAACCGCCTGCTTCCGGCAGGCCGAACGGCGATCCTCACGCTGGACGTTAAGCTGCCGCTGGGCGCGAGCGTGCCGGGCGCCGTGCGGCACCGGATCCAGTTCGAGTCCGATCCCAGTCTCCAGCTGATCCAGGACGAGGGCTCGCTTTCATCCGAGCTTATCGCGTTCTCCGAACCGCTCCTGATCAATCGGGCGCGCCCACTGGTCATCGGGCCTCCGCTTCGCGGCGGACCTTGGCGCTGCGCGAATGGCTTCGGCCATGGCAACAGCCACGGCTGGATCGGCGCGACGGAAAAGATAGCGCGTATGTACGTGGCCCAGCGCTTCGGCTGCGATTTCTCCAAGGTGGACCCGCAAGGCGATGTTCTCCCCAGCCCATTCCCCGCTATCATTAACAATTCCATGTTCTACGGCTATGGCGCCGATGTGATCGCCGTCGCGGCGGGGCGCGTAGTTATAGCCCAGGACGGGATTCCTGAAAACGTTCCCCAGATTGACGGACGTGTCATCCCACCGTTCCCGCTGACCGATAGAACCTACCCGGGCAACATGGTCGTGCTTAAGATCGGCAAGGGGCAATATGTCTTCTATGCGCATCTCCAGCTCGGATCGCTTCGCGTCAAAGTCGGCGACCGCGTTCGCAAGGGCCAGCTGCTAGGAAAGGTGGGCAATGCCGGCAACTCGGTGGGGCCCCATTTGCATTTCCATATCTGCAACGGCCCGGGACCCAATAGCTGTGACCCCGTGCCCCATGTTTACAGGAGCTACTGGCTATCCGGTTATGCCCGTTATGGTCAAGGACCCTGGATAAAGCCGGATCCGGCGAAGCGCAGGTGGATCGACTTCAAGGTGCCGACCGAGTGGGCGTTCATGACCTTCCCGTCCAAATGAGCGTGCGGTCGACCCCGAGAGTCGTGGCAGCACGATTCTTCGGTTCAAGCCGACTTAAAGGAAGTCGTAGTGGTCTTTGGCTGTCGCGAAAAATATTGACCGCCAGAGCACCCCCATGTTTTCATCTCGTCAGCCCCGCGGTTCTCACTTGAGATTGATGGCGACGGAAAACCCTATCGCGTTCGATATTGAAAATGGTTCGGC
The DNA here is from genome assembly GCA_035274925.1 of Pyrinomonadaceae bacterium. Classification (GTDB taxonomy): domain Bacteria; phylum Acidobacteriota; class Blastocatellia; order Pyrinomonadales; family Pyrinomonadaceae; genus UBA11740. Next base: position 29,064 of record DATENS010000157.1, read on the forward strand.
CGGCGCCGATCCTCAACTGCAGGATCTTCTCCCCTTCACCATCGGTGATCGCACCTTCGCCGTTTTTACGGAACACGTGGACGGCACGGCCGAGGCCAAACCCTTCGCGCCGTTGCCACGCGCACCGAACGCCGTGATCGGCGTCGTTTGTGTGCGCGGCCGCATGTTGACCGTGCTCGATCCCACGCTGGTGTTCGAAGCTCGCGTTCCCACTTGGCAAGACCCGCTCCCTCACGTAATCGTTCTGCGCGGAGACGAGCAGTTGGGCCTGGTGGCCGAAACGTGTCGCGACACGATTACCATTTCAACTTCCGATATTGAAAGGCCGAAAGAAACTGACCAACCCGGCGATGATTTTGTGGTCGGGCTGGTGCGTTATGCGGGCGAGGAGATGCTGATCCTCGATAGCACGCAGCTCTTTCGGCGGGCCGTTCAGCGTCGCGAGCGGCGGCGGCGGCGTATCTGACAAATCGTCTTTTTCCGCCTTTTTCGGGCCGAAATCGCGACCATCCTTCCGAAACTTACGGCCATCTCGCGGCGCCTTCCAGCCCGGTTTTGCGACCCAGATATTGCTTGCGCTTTGACAGGATTATGAGCAATACTTGCCGCGTTGGAATCCTGCTCTCGCGCCTCAAGCGAGGCGCCTGCCGTGCTGCGAAGCGACGTGTTCGGTCTGAAGAGAGAGTGAGGTTAGTTGTCAACTTGTTAGGAGCCGCTCTCGCCGAAGCCAGAGCACCGGGTGCGTCGCGTTTCAGCGCAAAAGGTCTTGCCTTACATCTGCGATCGAGAAACCAGCCCGCGCTTCCATTAGCATCAGAGGATTAGGAAAGAAATGGCTACAAAACTTTATGTAGGGAACCTGTCGTTCCAGACCACGAGTGAAGATCTGCGAGATCA
>DATENS010000158.1:0-4494 GCA_035274925.1 Pyrinomonadaceae bacterium
TTTCGCAGCACGCTGGTCGGGAAAACACTTCCTTACAGCGTCATCTTGCCTCGTGATTATCGCGCGTCCCGCAACAGCCGTTATCCGGTGCTGTATCTGTTGCACGGGTTGGCTGGTCACTATTCTGATTGGGCGACACGGACTAACGTCGCTGACTACGCCTCACGATATCGCATGATTGTCATCCTGCCGGAAGGAAATGATGGTTGGTACACGGACAGCGCGACCATCCCGGGCGACAAGTACGAGAGTTGTTTTCTGCGCGAGTTGATTCCCGACGTGCAGAAGCGTTACCGCACCATCGAGTCACGTTACGGCCGCGGCATCGCCGGTCTGTCGATGGGAGGATACGGGGCTTTGAAGTTTGGTTTGAAGTCTCCGGCGACGTTCGTCTTTGCCGCTTCGATGAGCGGTAGTGTCGACGTTACGGCGTGGACGGACGACGATCTGAAGAACATGGCGTGGATACGCGAATCAGTAATGTCGGTCTTTGGCTCCCCCGGATCGGAAACACGCAAAGCCAACGATATTTTCGAGATGACGCGACGAACCTCACCGACTCGCGTTACCGGATTGCCTTATCTTTATCTCGACTGTGGGAACGAAGATATTTTGTGCTCGGGGTCGGGGAAGCTAGCCGCCTTGTTGCGCGAGAAAAAGATTCCGCACGAGTACCGCCAACTCCCGGGCGATCATAGTTGGGCCTATTGGAACCAGCAGGTGCAGGAAGTCTTGAGGATCGCCGCGAAACACCTGCACGCCGCGCGGTGATTCGCCAATGACTACCGCGTCAGGAACCGGAAATTATCAAGCCGCCGATTAAATTCGAGCGAACTCTGACGCACGCCGAAAGCGCCCTGAATAATGGACAGTTTCACCATGAGTCGCGGCTCGGCCAACTGAAACTTCTCAGCGGTGATCTGCGCGTGTTCAAAATCCAGCTTGGCAAGCGAGGCCAGCTGCTGGCCGTATCGCGCAATCATCGAGCCCAATTCGCTGCCGCCCTGCAGCGGCAATTCACCATCGCGAAAAACTTCGATCTCGAATCCGCTCAAAACCTGCGCGGCCGCCAGCAATTCGTTAAGCTGCGAGATCCCGGGCTCCAGCACCTCAAAGCTGCGCTTGGGATCGATCTTGGCGAAGAGTTCGGCGACTCTTAACTGGTTCTCGAGATCGTTGTAGTCAGTCGCGCGTTTGCTAACCAGACTGCGCGCGTCTTCGGCAAACCGTAAAGCCAGTTTCGGATTGTCCTTTTGGGTAGCCCCAGCCAGCTCGGCCAAATACTTCACGCGATCAGAGTCAGAAGGCAGCGCGGCCAGCTTTTGTCTGATCTCGCCCATTTTCTCTGCCGAGACCGTGGTGGTCAGCTTCTTGAAATCTATCGCCTGCGTGATTGAAGTGCGTGACGATTCATCCAGGTGTTGATTCGCGATTTGCAACGCCCGATCGGTGTTGCCTTCGTCGACCGCCTTCCGGGCCGCTTCCTGATAAAGGCGCGACTGCAGTGGCGGCGGGGCCACGCTCGCGGCGTTGGCCAGACTTTCACTGTCGCCCTGCTGCATGACGTTACGCATCTGATTTCCAAAATCAGCCATAGTGTTGTTGCCCATGCCGAGTTCGGTCAGTTTTTGCCGCACGGCCTGGCTTCGGGCAGGCAAAACCTGATCGATTTGCGGCAGCATCCCCTGCAAGCCGCGCAGGAGCATGCGCGCATTGTTCTGTTGAGTTTGCGCCGGGTCGGCGGATTGCTGCTGGGGCGGATCGATGAAAACGTCGCCGTTACGGCCCGCTCCGATCATGAATGTGTCTCGCTGGGCGCGGCGCTGATTGCCGCCACCACCGCCGCCCGCGTTTGTCCGGGGCGTCGCGCTGAGCGCAGCAGTGACCGTGTAGTCGAGCAAATCGTGAAATGAAGATTCAGATAACACCGGCGCATTCGCATTTGCGCTTCCGGTAGTCGTGGCCTGCGTGGTTTCAGGCCGCGGGCCAGGTCTCAACAAACCGAGCGCGAGGTTTGTCGCCTGCGTGTTGGCGAGTAGATTTTCAGAATTCAGCCGGCTCAGCGTTTTCTCAGACAGCTTCTTGAAATTTTCGGGGTCCTTGGATTGCAGCTGACCCAGTACACGACTCAGCGAGATGGGATACTCGCCTTTGTCCAAAGATTCTGAAGCTTTCTGATAAGCAACTTTCGGATCTGTGTTCGCAATTACCGACAGCAGGGCCTGTTCAAGATTGTCCTGGCCATCAAACATTCCCCGTCTGCGGTATCCAATGTTGGCGGCAGGATTGTCCCGCGGTTGTGTCTGACGCAAAAGCGTATAGGCAAGCTCGGCGTCATGGCGCGCGGCCGAAAGCACCAATTCCTGACGGAGCCGGTTCAGCACCTGGCGCTCCGGAATATCCGGAACGTCGCTTTCCTGCATCAATTGACCAAGCATCGCTCCGGCGTCATTAAACAGAGTCCGCGCTCGCGCGGCACTGCGATCCCACAGAAGATCACCGGCTACGATTTGGACGCGAACTTTGTTTTCGGGCAGCTTGAGCGCCTGAGCTTCGCTGACGACCTGCTCCAGCATTACCGCCGCTTTGGCTTCCAGCTTTGCTTTCTCTTCCGCCTGCTTTGCCGGGTCGGGGGTCGCGGCGGGCGCGGTCGCATCTTGCGCATGGGCGCCGGTGGTGAAGGTAAGCAATAGTCCGAAGACAATCAGCAATAAGGCATTTCTCTTAATAGGCATTGTGGTTTCCTCGAAGTACAGACGGAGAGCGGCGTTTCTGCCTCTGTTAGACGACTGTTCACACGCTTTGGTTACCCAAATGTTCCCAAAACTCTGGATCATCCGGGGCTAATACGCTAAGTTGGGCAGCCAATTCAGGGAAAAGCGACCGTCAGGGAGGTGGAATGGAAGAACGAACCGTCACGCATTACCGTTGGAATGACATGCCCAAAGAAGCCGTTTCTGAAACTCTCGATCGTCGCCTCATTACCGGCGATCGCATGATGCTGGCACACGTGTACCTGAAGAAGGGCAGCGTCGTGCCGCGCCATTCACATGAAAACGAACAGATAACTTATATCCTTGAGGGCGGGTTGCGCTTTTGGATTGGTGCGGACGAGTCGCAGGTAATCGAGGTCCGTGCGGGCGAGGTGCTGCACATTCCGTCCGGTGTGCCCCACAAAGCCGAAGCGCTTGAAGACACGCTCGATGTGGACATTTTTAGTCCGCCGCGACAGGACTGGCTGGACAAAACGGACGACTACTTGAGAACAGCACCAGCTGCGCGATAGGAGTTTAGTTAAAGCCGCTGACCATTGTTTCGGGATTCAGAAACTTGTCCTTTTGTCTTAACAGGCTTGAGTTCTCTTTGGCAGTGATCAGTGCCACATACAAGCGGCTGGATCCCAGGATCAATTTGCCGTAACCCCTGGAGCCCTCACTGTTCGGCGGTATCGTTTCGAATTCCAGAGCCTTCGCCCCGTGCACCGACGTAAAATTCTTTGAGACGAGCTTGGAGCCAGTGTTTTCCAGGAAGTTGTTCAGTTCTCCCTCGAGGACTTTCTCCGTCGGCATCCCCGCAGGAAAGCCGCGCGAAAAGTTAACCACGACCAGGTTGGCTGAACCCTGACCGGGAATGACGGTTGACGACATCCGTTTTGACATCATCCCGATCGCCGTCGGGGTGGGCGGTTCGTCAACATTTGTATACGGGCCCGGCATCCAGAAGATCATTGTTGAGCCGTCCGGTTGCAGCATCGTCCAACGGATCCTCATCTTGAATGCCAGGATGCCGGCGCCGACGACTGAGATGAGGACGAGCACAAAGGCCACGCCAAGAATCTTGGCCGTTGGGATCTTGGTTTTCTGTGGCGCGAGGGCGTAGCGTTGAGAGCCGTATCCGGAACCATATCCGGAGGCGTAACCTGATCGGTAACCGGTTGAGTCCGCGTATTCTTCAATACCCTCGGGAGGGTTCAAGACGGTTTCGCATTTGCGGCAGACTTCGGCATTCACAAAATTGATGAAGCCGCAGTTAGGACACTTCTTGTTGTTCATATGAGAGTTCCTTCGAGATCGGGCAGGTCATTCAGGAAAAGCGTGAGAGCCCAGGACGGGCAGAGCAAATCCAAAATACCAAATGCGAAATGACGGAGGCAACAGTTTTGTTAGAAAGGCCGCAAATTGCCTTGATTTGACGGATCTTGCAGTGAAGCGGCTGGTTAAGAGCAGGCTCAGGGCGTACAACAATTCGGCAAGAAGTCGTAGAATCCAGACTTATCATGAGTAACGAATGCAGTCATCTCGATCAAATCAAAGAAGTGAAGCCGAGCGCTGACGGGTGTGAAGACTGTTTGCGCATTGGCAGTACCTGGTTGCACTTGCGGCTGTGCATGAGCTGCGGCCACGTGGGGTGTTGTGACTCGTCACCAAACCGGCACGCGACCAAGCACTTTCACGCGACTAACCATCCGATTATCAAATCGTTTCAGCCGGGGGA
>DATENS010000159.1:0-2833 GCA_035274925.1 Pyrinomonadaceae bacterium
ATAGTAAGACACTGCGGAAGGACATCAGAGCCTTCGCTCCGTTAGGAGCGAGAATGTTTATAGAAACCAGCATTTAAGAGACTTGCTCCCTGAGGAGCGGACGTCTTCGTCCGCTCCTCAGGGAGTTCTTCTTCAGGAAGAGTCTTTTCTATAAACATCTAGGCCCCTAACGGGGCCAAACGGCTTGAGCACCACCGTTCTATCCCGCCAGGGCCACCACCTTCTCAGCGGCGTCCTTCATGCCATTGGCCACCGTGAAGTTCAAACCTGAATCGCGAATTACTCGTTGTCCTTCTTCGACGTTGGTCCCTTCCAGGCGCACTACCACCGGCACTTTGACACCGAGGTTGTTTGCGGCGCCTACCACACCGCGCGCGACCATGTCACAACGCACGATGCCGCCAAAAATATTTATCAACACCGCTTTCACGTGCGGATCGGCCAGCAGAATCCGGAATGCAGCTTCCACTCGCTCCTGTGACGCGCCGCCGCCAACGTCCAGAAAGTTCGCCGGCTCGCCGCCGGCCAGCTTGATGATGTCCATCGTGGCCATTGCCAACCCGGCGCCGTTCACCATGCAGGCGATGTTGCCGTCGAGCTTGATGTAATTCAGATCGAACTTGGAGGCTTCAATTTCCAAAGGTTCTTCTTCGTTGAGATCGCGCAGCTCTTTGAAATCCGGATGACGGAACATTGCGTTATCGTCAAAGTTGACCTTGGCGTCGAGTGCGATTAAGCGATTGTCCTTTGTCAGCAGAAAAGGATTGATTTCCAGCAGCGAAGCGTCCATCGCTTCGTAAGCAGCGTAGAGGGATTGCATGAACTTGGCCGCTTGTGACACCAGCGCGCCCGGCAGCCCCAACGCGAACGCCAGCTTGCGCGCCTGGAAAGACCGGAAGCCGACCGCGGGATCAACTGTTTCTTTGAAGATTTTCTCCGGCGTCTTCGCGGCGACCTCTTCGATGTCCATGCCGCCCGCGGCAGACGCCATGAAGACGGGCCGGCCCGTGGCGCGATCCAGCACAATGCCCAGATAGAACTCTTTATCGATCGGCAGACCTTCTTCGATTAGCAGCACGCGCACTTCCCTGCCTTCCGGGCCGGTTTGGTGTGTCACCAGGTTCATGCCCAGCATTTTTTGCGCGATGTCGCGGGCTTCTTCAGCGGTCTTTGCCAACTTCACGCCGCCGCCTTTGCCACGGCCTCCTGCGTGAATCTGGGCCTTCACCACTACCGGCTCAGTGGCTAACTGTTTGGCTGCTGCGAACGCTTCATCGGCGGTGCGCGCGACAATTCCTCGCGGCACGGGCACGCCAAATGTTTTCAGTAACTCTTTGCCTTGATACTCGTGTATCTTCACGGATAATCCTCGACAGATTGATGTAAGTGTTTGAAAAGACCCGACGAGTTTAGCTGTCGAATTAGACGGGAGCAAGCTGACTGATCTGGCGCGTGCAACCCGCAGGGTTGACAGCTAGTAGCCGGACGTCGAGTGAAGCGAAGACCTCCGGTATGGGAGTTATTCAGTTCGCACCCAGAAGGGGTGCCATTTCGATCTTGATGTGACCCCTACAGGGTCACCAACACATTCTTGACTCTGATCCGGGGTATCGCGCGCTGCTGCGCGCTCGACCCCCGGCTACTATCTCGCAGCCCTTCGGGCTGCCGAAAGGAGCCTCAATCGATGAGCAATGTCACCGTTACCTCTCTGACGAATCTGCAAAACGAAGTTCGCTATGGCGATGGGCAAACCCTGCGAACCGATGAACCCGCCGCCGCGGGCGGTGATGGCGCCGGTCCCGATCCTTACACTCTTCTGCTCGCCGCACTGGGCACTTGCATCTCGATGACGGTGACGTTGTACGCAAGACGGAAACAGTGGCCGCTGGAACGCGTAACAGTGACACTGAGCCAACGTCGTATCCACGCGCGCGATTGCGCCGAATGTGCTGACAACGCCGAAGGCTATGTTCATCGCATCGAAAGAAGCGTGCGCTTTGAAGGGCAACTCACCAACGAACAACACACGCGTCTTCAGGAAATCGCCGGCAAGTGCCCCGTGCACCGCACCCTGACCTCGCCAATCATTATCGTCGAAAAAACTGAAGACGCGGCTCACAACCCTGAAACATGAGCGAAGCCGAACTTTACGGTAAGCTGAGGGCTGTGTTACTACACTCGCGAATGCGAGTCATCAAATTGGTCGCGGCGCTCTTAACGATACTCATCTGCGCGCCACTCGTTCGTCCTCAGCAACTAAAAAACAATCGTCAACTTGCCGCGGAAGTCCGGGCGGAATTCCTGCACGCGTGGAATGGCTACAAACAGTACGCCTGGGGCCACGATGATCTGAAACCTTTAAGCAAGACTTATCGCGATTGGTACGCCGAGCCCCTCTTGATGACTCCAGTCGATGCGCTCGACACAATGATCCTGATGGGCTTCAAGAGCGAAGCCCGCATCACCCGCGAATACATCGCCACTCATCTCTCGTTCGACAAAAACATCGACGTCCAGAATTTCGAGATTACGATTCGCCTGTTGGGCGGGCTTATTACGGCTTACCAGCTCACCGGTGATCAGCGTCTGCTGAAGCTCGCCGAAGACCTGGGCAATCGCCTGCTCCCAGTTTTCGAATCACCGACCGGACTGCCTTACCGTTACGTAAATCTGAAAACGGGAAAGGTCCGCGGAGAAGTAACGAACCCGGCCGAGGCGGGCACGCTCTTGATCGAGTTCGGCACCCTCAGCAAGCTCACTCGCCGTCCTATCTTTTTTCAGAAAGCCAAACGCGCGCTCGTCGAAACCTACCAGCGCCGATCCGCGATCGGAC
>DATENS010000160.1:0-6821 GCA_035274925.1 Pyrinomonadaceae bacterium
TAGAGGACTGCCGGACTGGATTCCTGCCCCTGCGTTAACCAGACGCTCCGTGACGGTTCCCGAAGCAGGGGCTCTCACTTGAACAAGTGAAATGTTCTCGCGGTGAATATCGCGTTCACCTTCGTTAACCGCAACTCCAAGCGCCGTTAGACTCTGACTCAGATGCGCAACCTCAACCCGTCCCGTCTCCACTTCCGCTTGTGCTTGCTGAACCTCACGATTCAATGAGATGTTGCTCTGAAAGTCGTGTTCGGCTTTCGCAGTCTTGAAAGCGGTTTCGGCGGCTACAAGATCCTTGCCGGCGCCAGCGCCGAGTTCGATCAGACGGCGAGTTCGTTTCAGGGTTGCTTCCGCCTCGTCAAGGCGTGCTTTGGCTTGGAGCACGGCAGAGCGATTTTCGGCGCGCTGCACTCGCGCAAGGTTGCGCTCGGCCGACACCAATCGCGTCATAGCTTCGCGGAGCTTCCCGTGCATCTCGGCGACCTCTGGACTGGAGATAACTGCGAGAATGGAGCCCGCTCTCACACGATCGCCCAGTGCCACATTGACTCGTTCAACTCGCCCGGAAACGAGTGGCGTGACCGCTTGTGTTTGTTGTTGGTTTGACTCAACGCTGCCTGTGACCTTGAGCAGCGCGACCGCAGGTCGTTGTGTGACGCCCTCCACTTCAATACCGGCCGCTTGCAAAGCTTCGGGCGAAAGCTTCACCTCTGGCGGCCCACCTGGGGCGTGTGCTGCCTCAGCATTTATGTTCACCTCAGTTGACTTATCGGGTGCAACGCGTCCCCACATCACTAAGATCGCGAGTATCGCCACGATTGCGACCACAGCGACCGAAGCCAGGATGACCAGATTCCGTCGGCGCCGGTTGCTCGAACCGGCAGGTGGTGTGGAGTCGAACGAAAGCTCAGCGGATGGTTCGTTGGTTTCACCGTCAGTGGTCCTAATTATTGAATTCTCTGACATGTTCTATCAGTCCTTTGCTATGGGATAAGTGGAGTGCCGATGGCCGCTCGTAGGTCAGCAAGGGCGCGATACTGCTCGGCCAGCGTCTCGGTAAATTCGCGCTGCGAGTCAACCAGTCTGCGCTGCTCGGCGATGAGATCGGTGATGCGGAATTCACCCAACTCATACGCCGCACGAATCACTCGAATGTTGTCATTTGAACGAGCAATCACACCTTGCTCAAAAAGAGACAGGGCCGAACGTGAGGCCTGATATCTGGCGTAAGCGCTCTGAACCTCAGAGCGAACGACTACCTCAAGAAATTCTCTTCGCCTTTGGGCTTGTGAGATTGCGCTTGCCGCTTCGGCCTTTGCCCCTTGATTTCTGTTAAATACCGGAAGTCCGACGGACACTCCAAACGTCAGTAGCTTGTCGCGGTCGACAAGCACACCGACTGGCGTATCGTCGAACACCGAGCGTCCGACAGAGTATTTTGTGAATGCGGTGATCTCCGGTGCAGTTTCTGCCCGCGCGAGTCGCAGCCCAGCCTGGGCTACTTCCTCTGTGAGACGAGCGAGACGCAGGTCGGGTCGCGTTCGCAAAGCAATCTCAATCGCCGCTTCCATTGACGCTGGAGGTTCTAAGAACGCTGGCCGGCCTAGATCCTCACGCAACCGCAGCGGCTCGTGTAGCGGCATGCCTGCAAGAGTTCGCAGTCTGATGAGCGTTGCCTGAAGCCTGCCCTCAATCAAAGCCCGCCTGGATCTCAAACGATCAACTTCAGCGCGTAGTAGATTCAGTTCAAGCGGCGGCGTTTCACCTTCGTTGACTCGGATCTGCACGACGCGCGTGGTTTGTAAGTCGAGTTCATTCAGGCCTTCAGTAGTTTCCAATTCACGCAACGCACCCAACGCTTCTGCATAGAGAACTCGCACTTCTGCGGTAAGACGCCGCTCCTTGTCGGCAACCTCAGCTTCGGTCGCCTCAAGTTCGGCCCGCGCTAGCTCAATTCGCCGGCCCCGCTTCTTACCAACCTCAAGCGGCACCGCTAATCCCACACTGACCTCGCTTTCACCTGGCGCGCCAGTAAAACGCCCGGTTGTCTGTTCGATATCTACGGAGGGATTGGGTCTAAGGCCTGCTTGCCGCAACCTTGCTCGCGCGCGTTCAATATCAAGCCGCGCTGCCAGCAACTCTCCATTGGAAGCTAATGCCCTGCGAACTAGATCAATCGATGAAGCGCCTTGGAGCGGATCAAAGTAGCGACCCACTGCGGAGACCAAAGCCCCACCAATCCGCGAGTCGCTTTCAGGAGCGATTACAGTTGATACGTCGGTTGCAGGTTCAACCACACGATTGAGAGTTTGCGCTTGCGCAAAAACCAAGTTCGGCAGTGCCAAAACTAGGATCAGCAGGACTGCGAAGTGTCCGCCCTTTCGGTGAAAAGAAAACATTTTCCTAATTCCTTGTGGAGCATTGGCGATTCAGATCAGCATTTGAATTGAACAAACAAGTGCGAAGCCTGCACCGAAAAATTGCTGGCAGCCAGCCGATCTCTTGGACGGATCGCAGACTTGATTCAGTTAATCGACGCTTAGTATGGAATTAGGCGAAACGTGGAGGGTGAAAATGAGCTTTGGGAAACGGTGAAGATACGAGAATTGAATCTCTGGGAAGTGAATTAACTCTAACGTCGGCGATGGCAGTGCCGTCGAACACACTACCTGATACGAGATGCGCACAACAGCAAAAGCAGTCCTCGTCTTGACATGGCTGCTCAGGAGTCTGGTTTTTCTCAGAATCGTTGGCATCAGGCTGCAAACTGTTCGCGTAAGCGACCTGTCTATGGACCTCCAACTTAGGCGCTATGCTCTGAGGCGAGGCGAAACCACGCTCCTCCGCGCAGATCTGTGGAACAAGCAGGTCCGCGCCGGTGTAGAACAAAAACAGAATCGCAATAGCGCGAAAGATTTGACGTTTCTGTTTGTAGCTCGGGGAGAACATGATTTCATGTTTCTAACACAAGGCAGATCAGCGAGTCAAAGCCAACAAACGCGCTTGTTCAAGACGAGTGGCCATTGTCTCCGCTTGGTAAGCCGGGTGTTTAGTGATCATGCCGGTGATGAATGTCCGGATAATGCGGATGGCTGTGATGCATCTTTTCGTGCCGGTGCAAATGACTATGAGTGAGCGCCAATAACTCAGGCGCGGCGTGATGTTGATGATGTTCGTCGTGAGTGTGTCGGTGATTATGCTCTAACGCGTCATGCCGGTGCTCGTGCCCGTGACGTTCGGTCAGGTGCAGCCAGACGCCGATCCCCATGAGCACCGTTGCTGCAAAAAAATAGATCGTTAGCGGATCTCGCAGTACCGCAATAGAGATTGCCGCGCCCACGAACGGCGCGAGTGAAAAATATGCTCCGGTGCGAGCTGTGCCGATGTGTCGTAGCGCTAAAACGAATAGCGTCAGGCTCACGCCATAACTTAAGAAGCCGACGATTGCTGACAATGAAAGTGAGGAGACTGGCGGCATTCTGGCTCCAATTATCATGGCAATTATTACGTTGACAGTTCCGGCAACGAAGCCTTTCAATGCGGCAATCTGAACGGGATCTCCTGCTGAGACCTTCCGCGTTAGGTTATTGTCAACCGCCCAGGCAAAGCACGCTCCGGCTATTGCCAGAGCGCCCCAGGGCACACCGAGTTCTGGTCTGCCGGACCACGAAAGCAAAATGCCCCCAGCCGTTATGGCTGTCATTCCTAGCGCGATGCGACGGTCAAAGTTCTCTTTGAAGACAAACCAAGCCAGCAGTGCGGTGAATACACCTTCGAGATTAAGGAGTAATGAAGTTGAAGAAGCGGGCGTGATGCGCAGGCCGATCAATAACAACACCGGCCCAATCACTCCCCCGGACAGAATCGCACCAGCGAGCCATGGAAGATCTATTGCTTTCAGACGCGCTTCCCCGTCTCTTTCGCGGTTGAACTGATGACGAAGCAAGGCCCAAATCGTGAGGCCGATCCCTGAACCAAGATACAGTAGGCCCGCAAGAAGGATTGGTTGTATCTTTCCTAACAAGACCTTTGCAAACGGAGTGCTCGCGCCAAAGAGCGCTGCCGCCGCCAGAGCATAAAAGACTCCGGAGCGATTCGCTTTTCCGTGGGGTCGCTGCGTCAGATGTCCTCCATTCCTTTGGGCCGGTCAAACCGTCGGTGTGTACACCGCATGAAAATTCACTGAAAGCACATGCACCGGGATGGCATCTGCGATTCTAGGTGAGCACTTCCTTCCGCTTCGCCGTCTCGTGCATTCTGAAAGCCACCGCTGTACCCGAGATGAACGTTAGACAGCCCACCACAGCGATGGCCCAAGTGATACCGAAGAGGTCTGCAACAATGCCGGCTAGCAACGCGCCTGCGGCGTACCCGAGATCACGCCAGAGGCGGTACACGCCGACCGAGGACGCACGCCACTGCGGATGTACCACGTCGCCAATGGCAGCCAAAAGCGTCGGATATACAAGCGCCGTTCCCAGACCCAAGAGAGTGGTGCCTACGATCCATAACCAAAAGTTCCCGGCCAGCACGTGCATCATAGTTGGAGCCAACGCCACAAGCCAGATGCCGATCGCCTGCATCCACATGCCAGCGACAATCATCCACTTACGGCCCCATATGTCTGAGAGTGCGCCCGTCGCGATCTGTGATACACCCCAGATGGCTGGGTAGGTTGCCGCGAGCACGCCGATGCTTCTCACGTCTAGTCCGTGCGCGGCAAAAAAGAGTGGGAACAAACCCCAGGCCAAACCGTCATTCAAGTTGTTGACGAAGCCCGCTTGGCTGATAGAAAAGAGCGTTGGATTACGATAGCTCGTCTCGGCGAAGACATATTTGAACCGAGGCGGCTCTGTCTCACCTTCGTGATGGATGAGAGCCTCTGTTCGCGCGTGGCCCGTCGTGTCTCTCACGAGCTTGAGCGATAGAATGAACCCCAGTGCAGCAAAGCCAATTCCCAGATAGAACGGAACAGGACGAAGACCGTAGACACTTGCAAGGTAACCGGAGGCGAGGGCGGTAAGCGAGACCGCACCGTAGCCCGCGAATTCATTCAGGCCCATCGCAAAGCCACGCCGTTTCGGCCCTACGAGGTCTATTTTCATGATCACGGTTGTGGACCAGCAAAGTCCTTGGTTGATTCCAAGCAGGATATTGGCGGCAATGACGAAGCCCCACGAGGGGGCCCACATGATCAAGAGAGGTACGGGAAGACCGAAAAGCCAACCGGCTACAAGGAGTTTTTTCCGCCCCACGCGTTCGGAGTAGCTGCCGGCGAAAAGGTTGGCGACGGCCTTGACGATGCCAAAACTTACGATGAAGGAAAGGATGGCGCTATTGGAGGCGAGACCGAAGTCGCGCTCGGCTATGAGAGGCAGAACGGTGCGTTCAAGCCCCACCATGCCACCAACGAAGGCATTGATGAGGACGAGGAGGCTGAATTGTCCGATGTTCGCACGAAGGCCGAGGGCTACCTTGCGACCCTCTTCAGTTCTCGCACTCATCGGTTGAGTTCGTCCCTCGGTTGGCGCGAAGGATAGCCGTCATCTCCGCCGGCTTCGCAGGCAATCCGGTTGTCAACTTGTCAATAAAATCCTGGCGGTCGAGACTGAGCACCGGATTCCAACGCTTTTCGAAAGCGATTGTCGACATGGGCTTGCCGCTCATCCCGGCCCCACACACTGAGCCGGCGAAGTGAGCTGGATAGATCTCAAGCGCATCAGGCAGAGTTAGAATCTTCTCGTGCAGGCTGTGGTAGATTTCGGCCGCGCTCTCCTCGGCTCTACCGGGTAGGTCCGGGCGACCAATAGAGCCGACGAAGAGGGTATCGCCTGTGAGTAAGAACCAGGGTTCTGGTCCCCTTGTTTTGTCAGTCACCAGCAGAGAAATACTTTCGGGTGTATGCCCCGGCCTGTGTAGCACGTCGATGGTGACGTTACCCAGCTCCAACTTCTGTTCGTCGGTGAGTGGGGTGAAGTCGAATGCGACGTCCGCCGACTCGTGTAGGCAATACTCGGCGCCGGTTAGTTCAGCTAGATCGCGACCGCCCGAAAGGTGATCGGCCTGAATATGGGTGTCGATCGCATAAATGATCTCCATCCCCTTGGCCTTGGAGAACTCAAGGTAGGACTCAACATCTTTTGCCTGCGGGTCCACGACCGTGGCTCGTCTTTTACCCGCTCAACCAAAGAGATAAGTGGCGCAACCGGTTTCCTGATACAGGTACTGCTTGAAGATCATCGGTTTCCTCTTCGACTTACGATTTTCCGTAACTTATGCTCGCGTCGCGAGTTCTTTGGCGCGAGCTCGATACCTTTTCATAAAATAGGACTTGTTGACCTCATGATTCAATATGCTCTTGCGAGTTGACCGGTTCATTTGGTTCACTTCCTCTTATTCATCCTGGCTTCCCGCGCTTTCGCGTCCGCTAGTGATGGAACATCAAGCACCCTCCGCAACTCGTCTCTCACCCCGGTAGCGACCTGGTAAAGGTGGTATTCGCAATTTGGAAGTCCATCGCAACGGAATTGAATGGCGAACCGTTGAGGGCGACCAATAGTCATCAAGAAGCGGTCTTCACTGGCAGCTCCCAACCACTTACCGCGTGCATCTCCTTTACTGATAGCAGCCACACATAGCTCGTGTGCCAGCCGATAACCTTCGGCGACGTCACCATGTTTCAGTGATGGTGAGCGATGGTTCGCCCGGCCCATCGGCGACATCGAGAACATTCTGTCCCTCGGTAATTGCGGCGTCTTTAATCAGCGCCTGAGCGCAAACATCGTCCGAATAGTTGCGCTGTACTTCGCCCAGTACTTCGC
>DATENS010000161.1:0-12942 GCA_035274925.1 Pyrinomonadaceae bacterium
CAGCGTTGTCCTCGGTCGTCGTGCTGGGTTTGGGAATTTGTCTTGTCCCTAAATTTCGCGTGGCGGCGATGATCTTTTGAAAGAAAGAGACTATTACTCCCTGGCCGAGGATTTCGCCGGCGCGGGTCTTGGACTCCTCACCCAAATAATAGGAATCGGGGACCCCATGAAGGCGTCGTACTTCGGCAAGGGTCATCCATCTCCAGCTTTGGGGACGTTGAAGATGTTTCACGACCGCGCCGGTTCCTTGCTGCGAAAAATATCTTTTGGACACGCAAGGAACCGAGGTGCTTTGATTATCGAGTTGTGTCGATGTGAACCCATTTCCTTTAGCGGTCTGGTTGGCCCAGTGATTCGTAAGCCATGGTTTTGTTTCTGACGTGAAGTAGCGATCTTCGAGAAGTGATTCGTCGTCTCTGATTTCAGCGAAGGTGCGGGTGTTGGGAGCGGGCTCTGGCCATCGGAAGTCTGATCCTGAGTGGGCGACGATCACTGTCCGAGCTCGGGCGGTTAGTTCGCCATACTCACGAGGATCAATTACGCGTGCTTCGACGGTATAGCCGGCTCGTTCGAGAAAGAGTCTCATCATGAAGCCGGCGCCGCTGTTAAGATAGCCTGGTGCTTCTTCGATTACGACGGTGGCTGGATTTAGAGCCCTAATAACCAGTGCGGCCCACACGGTCAGATCTCCAAGGGGATGGGCCTCCGGAGGAAGTGTCTTGTTGCGTTTCTTTCCTGTTCCTTTTTCAACTCGTCTTGCCATGCTGAACGGTTCGCAAGGTAGTCCGATGGAGAGAAGTTCAACGGTCGGCAGCATCTCGACGGGTACGTCTTCTATGCTGAGGTTGAACATTCTAGCCTCGTGGTGGTTTTCTTCGAAGACCCTTGCGTACTGTTCGTTTATTTCGACGGCGAATGCTGGTTGGTAACCAGCGAGTCGTGCAGCTTCAGTTAACAGGCCGCCTCCGGCGAAGAGGCTTCCTTCTTTACCGTTGCGGCAGCGAGTAGCTCTTAATCGTTCGGTCTGCGTGGGAGTCAGAACGATGGTGCCGTTGTTTATCTGAACCTCGATGGTTGTGATTGGCCCGAAACTATCGGCAAGAGCTGAGGTGTTGATATCAAGAACAGGGATTGATTGGTTGTGTCGGGTCTTGCTTGAAACTACGCGAGTGCCTTCAGGCGCGAGCGTTATTTCAACTCGTTGTTGGGAGAAGTGAACCTGGATTCGGTGGGTCGGAAGGAAGCCTGCTCTCAGAAGGTAGAGGCCTTCGAGCCAGACTCGGGGGGCATCCTTGTTACGGCCGATCTTGGTGGTTGAAAACCGTGGAAAGACATTCATGGTGCGAACCTGTTTGAATCTATTTCGGGGTTTGAATCGCGCGTAGGTAATCTGTGAGCAGTTTTTCTAGGCGGTCCACGTAAGGTTCGGTGATTTGCTTAACGGGTTTCCCGGTTTTGGCAGGCTTTGCTCTGCGGAGCCTGGTGGCAGATGGATCTGATCGCTGCGAGTAGACTTGCCTCGGGCGGGATTGTGCTGCGGTATTCGATGTTGCAAGGGACAGACTGAGGGCGAGAAGAATTAGAGCAAAGGTGAGCGAAAGCGTTTTGTGTGACATAGCACTGGTTATTGGCCGCTTGATTCCCCTGGGGCTTGGTTGCACGCCAACCGAAGTTTCGGAATAGAAAGACTGCGGTGCTTGTGTGGCCAGCGAGGACCGCTTTCCCTCGATAGGGAAATAAACATGCGCTGCACAGGTGAGGAACCATGCAGCGCGTTTCTGTTTTTTAGAGGTAGTCAACGGGAAGGGTTTTGGGGAGGTCGAATTCCTTGAGACAAGCGCGGCATTCGAGCCGATCGTTCTTTTCCGGATCTTCGTCGTATTTGTCAGAGAGTCCTTCCACGATTAGCGTTCGCGGCTGGCCTTTCTTGGCCGGCCGGACTCGTACAATTTCGCGCCAGATGGTCGTGTCGCTCAGAAGTCGAAATGTGCCGCCGTGTTCGGATGGTTCTTTGCCATCGTATTCGCAGTGCGGGCATTGGAGTTTGAAGGCTTGCGGTTTTGGTTGGATGATCTGGCCGTCTTTGATTGTGATTTCAACTTGGTCGTCGCTCTCTTCTTCGCGCACGTCGCAGGTGTAAGGGCCTTCGCGATCGTCTCCGCGTTCAAACTCGAGCATTGTAAGCTCGCCTCGGTGGAGCATCTCGCTGATAGTGTCTTCGGCGTCGCTTGCGCTTTCGGCGAATACGCGGACGGAAGCGTATTCGGAGAGATCGTTTGCAACTCCGACGATAAAAGGCTTCTGAGTCGGTTGGCGGCGTTTGCGAGTTGGTTTGGCCATGGTGTTTATAGTGCGGGCCGCTTCTTTCCAGCTCAGTCAACCATTGCTGATCGGAGCCGGTGTTTGAATCGAGAGTGCAGCCAGGGTGGTAGCCAATCTATTATCAATCGAGGATGGTTGAGTTGGCGGGAAGCTCGATACGTTTCGATTTGCCACTCGTGTTCAAATTTACGGCCGTGAGTAGCACAGGGCTTTAGTGTCCCAGGAAAGCCGTCAATTCGGCGGTTGATGCGATCATGCAGTCCGCGGCGAAATTCGCGCAGGACTTCCTTTCGTGATTCTGGATACCAATTGAAGCCGTTTTGAAAGGTTGAGTCTTCGGGCGCGGCAAGGACTGTCTTCCAGGCGGCGACATAAGAGCCCAAAGTCACCGTGCGGTTCTCAGGCAAGTGAACGATGCGGTGCATGTATTTAATTGGTCTGCGATTTGAAGAGTTCGCCGGCTGGAGAGGTTCCTGCTTTTCCAGGTCTGAATATGATTGGTGGGCCAACGAGCACGTGCGGTTTGCCGGCGCTTATGACTTGCATTCCGTGATAGAAGCCAAGAGGGTCATTGCGCGCGGTGTCTCCTGAGTAGGCGCAGTCGGTGTCTTTTGGATTGTTAATAACTTTGTCGGCGTAAGTGAGTATTTCACCGGCGAAATCAGCTGAAGGGACTAATTGATAAGCGGAGACGCTATCAGGGAGCGGGCCGCTGCCTGTGGAAACATAGCGGCCTTTTTCAAATTGAAAGGGTCTGCGCACAGTGCTTCTTGGGTTCGAGATCATATCTCCTGAATAGGAAGCATTGATGTCTCCGTTCTTGCGGCATGATTCGTAATTATGCTCGATCCGAGCGGGTTCTACGTAAATTACTCTGCGATCGGCGCGGTTCTCCTCTTGATGGATTTCTTCGGTGCCGATCGGCGGGCGACTTTCGATCTCTTCCTGTCGTCTTCGGTCGCGTTGCTCATGTTCGCGAATTGTTGGCGATGATCCGGTCTCGTGCCATTCCTTCAACTCTTCGAAACGGGCAAGGACATCGGGCGGTACGGTTTCTCCGGCTTTGAGTGCGAGGAAGACGGCGGCTTCCTGGCCTGATAGCCAGTCCTGAAAAGGATTGTCTCGACCAGACACGCTCGGCTGCTTGTGATAGAGGATTGTCTCTTCCCAGGCCTCGTATTCTTCTTCGGACATTTCCCACGGGCGTTTGTTGGCGTCTAGTTGGACGCGGTGTAAGACTTCGGGGGCAACGTCGTAGAAGCTGAGTTGGAACGAAGCATTCATGACTCGTTAATAGAGTTTGAGCCGGACTTTCTCGCCGGCAGCGGATTTCACGGTAATTTCCGCGGGACTCGGCGCGCCGGCTTGGTTGGAGTGTGGTTGGTAAAGCTTTCGTGCGCTAACGAATCGGTTGCCGATTTTATAGTGGTAAGCGATTGAGACGATCGGGGCTGCCTGGTCTTTGAAGAATCGGCTGACCTGGTAAAGAGTGAAATCGCGCGGAACGCAATTGCCTATGATCGCGCGAATGATGTCTTGGATCGAGTTTTGGTACGATTCCTGTTGTGGATCGTAATCTCGTTCGTCGTCCGGACTGAATGCCGCCCAAACCTGATTATGCAGGAAGTCGATCGGGCTGGCGGCCGTGCCGACAATGAAATCGATGTCGTTGGCATCGTAGTTACTCGTGTCGTTGAAAGTGAAAACAGGCCCCTTTGTAATTTGAAGCCACTCTGTTGGAGGGTTATCGCCGTAAGAGATTGCGTAGTGGCCTGGTTGATAGAACCAATCGTGTTGAGGCTCGCCTTCAGGTTTCCAGCATAGCGTTCCTATTGAAAGTCGATTCTCGTCGCCTTGTTGAAGCACATAAGCGGGCCCGGTCTCGGAGAGGAATGAGCGCAATCCGTATTCACCGTCGACAGCGCCGCCCTTGAGATGAACGGACACTTGTTCGTTTAACAGAAGCGGCAGTTCATCGTATGCAAAGATCTCGTTGATGCTCCGGTTGTTAAAGTCGTAGTCTGACGTTGAATTAAAGTCTTCGATGGAGTTTGGGTTTTCGCTTGTCTGGATTGACTCGGCGACGATGTAAGGACAGTTTGCAAGTGAATACGAGGCGTCGAGTTTGTAACAGGCTTCAACGTGTGCGGCCTTGATGCGTGCGCGGTTGTTCGGGTCAAAGACGAAGGCCAAGATTTCGGACTTGATGAAGGCGAGTAACTCATTGTAGGCGGCGTCTTGGATGATGCCGGCGCGAGACGGTGATAACGGGTTTACCGGCCGACCGGTCGTCACCTGCAGGTGGAAATCGAAGTAGTTGCCAAGGCCTCGTTGCAGGATAAGCTGACCGTACCAAAGCACGCTTGATCGGAGCGCAGTCTCGTTGTAGCCGATTTCGAGTCTGTTGTTTTTGTAGGTAGTTGAGATTAATTGGTCATTGAGTCGGGCCCAGGTTGGTAGTGAGGTTCTGACTTCCTGAGCATTAAGGGTTATCTCGAGGATGCCTTCATAGCCTTGGGCCGGGCTTGCGCACTTATAGATCCGGTCGGTGGTGCTGTAAATCTGATCTTTTGGCGTGAGCGAATCGTGAAGGGCTTTGACGAGATCAGGAGAGCATGAGACGGAAATTCGAAGACCTGTTACGGGCTGGTCGAGTGTAACCATCCGTTCAAACCATACCGAATAGTAACCAGGCTCGGTCCACCAGAGTTTCGTATCGATAGTGAGTTTCAGGGAGCCGGAGCTGAAGGTCACTTCGGTAATTTGATCGTGGGTTAAAAGGCTTACGATGCCTAAGCCCATCGGGTCCTGATCTTCGATTGTCTCGTTATCGAAGTTAGACTCAGCGAGTTTTAGCAGGGTGTGGAACCCGTCGATGCCGTTCAATAAACCGTGACCGTTATCCTGGATGGTAAAGCCGTTCTCGGTTGTGGTTATGTCGACAGTCGTTGATCCACTGCGCTGCGAGTTTTGGAAAAGCTCTGCAACGACCTCATCAATGCGGTTATGGAAAAGGCGTTTTTGATGCTGGAGCGAATCCGATCAGGATTAACCAGGACACTGAGATTGGAGGCGTGGTCAGGGATGGATGATGATTGTGGATTGTTTGTCATGGTACGAATGTCGAAAGACGAAACGAGCGTTTAATAATTGGGTTAAGACCGCGAACTGCGGCTGAAAACATTTGTTACTGGCCGCTTGTATTTGGCAAGTGATCGCCATTGCGCGCTTGCGCGGGCACGAGGGTGATGGGCGTCGTATGATCTGCGCAAGTGCAGGTTACTGACGGAGGTGTAGATTTGGGTCGTGGACAGACGTTGATGACCGAGCAGTAGTTGTACGAACTGGACCTTGGCGCCGTTTTCGAGCAGGTGGGTGGCGAAGGAATGCCGCAGGGTGTGCGGTGTTACGTCGGACAATCCGGCTTTGGCTGCGGTAGAGCTGATGATACTCCAGGCAAGCTGGCGAGTGAGAGGGCCTTGTTGGTTAAGAAAGATTGGACTGTCCGGACTCTTTCCCCGCGAAGCTCTGGTGGCCGAGTAACGCTCGATCCAACTTAGGGCCTGCGCGGAGATTGGGACCTGGCGTTCTCGATTGCCTTTGCCGTAACAGGTGACTACTCGCGGACTGGTGCTGATATCTCGGTATCTGAGGGTGATAGCTTCTGTTATTCGAAGGCCGGTGGCGTAGAGAAGTTCGAGTAGAGCGCGGTCGCGCAAACCTTCGTGGTTAGATTCATTGGGAGCGTGCAGGAGTTCGGATACTTGCGTTGGCGTCAGGACGCGTGGAAGAGGTTGGGCTTTCTTTGGCGAGGGAATGTGGTCTGTGGGATTACTTGTAACTTCGCCTTCAGTTACGAGGAACTCGTAAAAGGTTCTGATCGTGCTTAGAGCCCGCGCAATGGAAGATCCGTTAAGGCATTTTCGGGACAGGACTCCCATATGCCGATCAATATCGCGACTGCTAAGCCCGCGGATTGTATTGTTGTTTGCGCTGGACCACTTTTGCAGTTGGGCCAGGTCACGGCCGTAACTTTGGACGGTATTCGGAGAGAGGCCTCGTTCGATTGTGAGGTAGTCGAGAAAGAGCTTAATCAATGGTGACTGTCGAGGCATGGATTCAAATCGGGTTGGAGATAGGTCGGATGTAGCGAGGGGCGATTTCCGTGTGGCTTGCAACCGACGATCGTTTTACCCACCCGGCGCGGTCGTACACTGCTCCGCAGTCGCAGTGGTTGTCGTCTGAAAGAATCATAACTTCCTTGCCGCAGGGACAATCGACGTGCATGTCTGCGGGTTGTCCGATCGGTGCGTCCGGATCTCTTTTGAGTGCGAGTTTTTGGTAGGCCATGATTTGGTTTCCTGCAGCCAGCCTATTCATTGGTTTCCGGGGCGGCCGGTTCAATGCGTCCGGCTTTTAGGATTCTCTCCGCGGAGCCGAAAATCTTTCTTGCGGTTGCTTCCGGAATGGAGTCACCGTTGAGCCAGTTCTGGATGTATCCGCGGCAGTAGGTGGCTCCGTCGAGATTCAACGCTTCACAGCAAAGTAGCGCAACAGACTCGGCTTCCACTTCGCGGAGGTTCCTGGGAGTGCGCGCGGTGTCGTTAAAATCCATTTCCGTTGTATGCCCAAGATCGCAATGGGCCGTTTCATGGAAAAATGTCTTGTGCGGCATCTGAGCTACAGGATTGATCGCGATCTCTCGGCCGCGGGCATAGCCTTGTGAATTGCCGTCTGTGTCGATGAACGGGACCTGCGTTATGTTGAGGTTCTTCAGTGCCGTCTCGGCGTTCCATGTAGGAAGCGTTGGTAGTTCAAACTCCTGACCGTCCGTTTGTGAGAGTACAAACCAGCGGGGTTTGTAGACGAAGGCAGTGGTGAAAGCGTCGTCCGGGTCTAACCCGCCTGGTTCTGTCTCGGCCTCTTTATGTTTGAACGTGATCGGCATGCACAAGATAAGCGCGCGTTCGCCTTTCTTGACGAACCGTCCGTGGGCCTGCCAACCCTTGAAAGTTTTGATGGGCCCACTTTGAATGCCCCGTGCACGGCATTGGATCAAAGCGAGAATTTGATTTCCAATCGAATAGTTATGAAACGCGGAGTACGCCTCCATAATTGCGCCAGGCGTTCGTACGGCAGTTTCGAGAGCTTGAGAAAAGTTGAGTTGGTTTGATGAGTCGCTCATTGGTTCTCCCTGCTGTAGCCGGCCGGTTGCATTCTGGTAAAGAGAAATAAAGCTTTTCCGTAGGAGACTTCTGCTCGCGCCTGATCTCGCGGGGTCCTGCAGCGGCTCTCGGAAGCTCTTAGCACTGTGTTGCTGTAGTTGAGAAACTGTTTGATGTGCTCGAGAGCGAGAGTATTGCCGTGCAGTGCTGCGCGAATGCGTTGTTGCCCTGCCTCGGTCGTGCGTCCGTCTCGGGAGAGTTCTATTTCGATCCGCGGTGTCATGGGTTAGTAGTTAGTTATTGGTCGCGCCGCGCTTATCGTTGACGGCGGGCTGGTATCGGTAGACTTTGAAGGGGGCCAGGGCGTGTACTGCGTGGTGCATTCTGGCGACGTTGTTTGAGAAGAACCAGACTCGGCCAAGGCGAGTCTCGGTTGTTTCCTCAATCTGTTCTATTGGCAGCGAATCGTCGAGGCTTCCAGAGAAATCGCAGAATCCGTTAGGGCTGAAGTAGAAGCTGCTGTCGTTGTTCTGGCGGATTGTGGTTTGGAGACTGTCGGTCCAGTCGTGTGTGAATCTCCGAGTTGAGCAGTCTGGCATGATGACGAAATCTCCAACGCGTGGGCCTTCGCGTTGATTGAGTTTGTGGATTCTTTCGGCGAGCAAGGCGTAGTCGCGCTCGGAGTGCTGTTCGGCGGTCTCTGGTTGGTAGAAGGATTGATTCATGGCGCGGAATTCGTTGAGAGTCATTGTGGAGGTTGTGTTCATGGCTGAGTTTTATGCTGGTGTCAAAGGTGTCCTGACCGCATTTTATTAGCTGATTCAGTAAGCATCGGGGCGGCAACTTGGGCAGATGCCGTAGCCGTTATCTTGATCGAACCGGCGTTGTTTTTCGTAAGTGCTTTCGAAACTTTCTCCGCAGCATCCGCACTCGAAATCAGCGAGCGTATCGCCACCTCTGCCGTCAAGGGGGAGCGAGACATCAGAGCGCATGAGGAAGTCAGTGGTTTCGCAGTTCTCGAAGTAGGTACTAAGTTGATGGGCGTTATCGCACCATCCGGCCGTGATGCTTTCAATCTGGACTGAGCGATCCATGTCGATGACTGCCACTTCGAGCCACGGGTTATTGCAATGATTGTCTGCGACCACTGCGAGTCGGCGCCCGTTTGGAGCGGTCCAAATCAGAGCCTCAAAGTCGCGCACAGTATGTTCCTTGATCAACTGCGCAGCGATCGCAGCGGTTTCCACTGGTTTGGACGTGTGCATTGTGGTTTCAAAGTACATCGGAGCTTGTTTCCTTCTCGCTTAATGCGGTGCGGTGGCCACGTATCGCCGGGTTAGGCAGTCTCCAGCGAGGGTGTTTATCCGAATAGCGATTGTTGGTGCTGCGGTAGCTCTGGTGGGAGTAACGTTGCGGTCTCGCGTGCCTGCAGATCGGAGTCGTTGTTTACGCCGATGGTTTCGAATTCCGGCTTTGGTGCCATCTCGGGTGGCTGTAGGTGAAAGTTGACGAACGCTGGACCGCGCGGAAGAGTTCCGGCGCGTACCTCGACGCAAGAGAGACAGGTAATTAAAGCTCCGCAGTCGCGGCAAACAAAGTCGCGATGTTCGTGTTCGTGGGTCATGGGGCGCGCCGTCGAATTCAGATAGTGACGTCGGAGTTGTGCCAGTCAGACGCTTCCTGTACTTCCTCTCTGTCTGCTTTGCCCTTGCTGTGGTTGGGGTCAAAGCAAGCGGCGGCTTCTTCTTCGGTCAGCCGATAGCCGTTTCTGCTGAACTGGCGATAGAAGGTGTAGAGCCGGTTTCTGTATCCGGCAAAGACGTAATAATCGCCGGTCTGCGTGCTGTTGTAGCCGTGGCCTTGCTTGAAGCGAAGAGTTTGCTTGGGAAGAAGGCTCCGGAGCGTCTCGCCGGCGAGGGCGGTTATTTCATCAAGGGCTGCTCCCATGACGTCTGGATCGCTGTTGGAGTTAGCCGGCCAGTGCGCAATTCGTTCGAGGATTTGCAGTGGGTCTGGTTGAGCACCGGAAACGTTGCCGATGATGTGTCCCGCCTCACAGAAGATGATTGTGTTGTCCTCTGCGCAGAGTTCGATGATATCGGCCTCTGATTCTGGTTGCGGACCGCCGTCGTAGTCGACAACTAATCCATCTTCGAGCGAGACTCCGAAGAGGCTGAGTCTGACGATCGCGTTTAGAAGTCCGGCGCCGCACTGCGGACAGGCGGTCACGATCGGGGAGGTGGCTTGTTTTCTAGTGCTCATGGTCAACTCCTAAGACTCTTGGGACGCGGGTTTGTAGCGATAGACCCTGAAGGGAACCTTGGCTCGAACGCCGTTATTGGCCTTTGCGTGATCATTGGAAAAGAACCAGACCGTGCCGAGGCGCTGCTCGTCCGTTTCCTCGAGCTCGTTTAATGGCAATGGCTCATCGAGTGCGCTTGAGAAATCACAGTGGCCTGACCTCGTGAAGTAGAAGCTGGCGTCCTTGATGGTGGGACACGTAGTTTGGAGTCCTCCTCCGACATCGGACCAGTCATAGGTAAATCGTCGCTCGGAGTTGTCAGGGTAAATTACAAAGTCACCGATGCGAGGTCGTCCCTGACGTTCATTCAGTTTCTTAATGCGCGCAGTGAGGATATCGAAATCACGTTCAAGGTCTTTGTCGGACCGGTGAAAGCCGGGATTGAGGCTGCGGAATTCCTCAAGAGTCATAAACTGCACGGGACTACCGTTGAAGGCAGCGCTGCCGGCAATGCGATCAGCAATTTCATCGGGCGTAAGAGAAATTAAATCGTTGAAGGTGAAATAGCGCTTTCCGAGACGGGCGTAGATCGCTGTAACGTTTCCATAGAAACGCTCGGACATTTTGAAAGACTCGACGCCTTTGGCGTTCTTCCAGCAGACAGGTGGCAACACCTCGAGTGCATAGATGTATTGAGCTTCGGTGATCTCCTGCGGTTCTGTCTTGCAGGAATTCTCAGCGGCGCGATAAATATCTTCCCACTCGCCGATTTCTGCGTCTGGGTATCTGATACGAACCTGAGCGAGAGTTTCCTTTTTGATTGTCGATCGGTAGACACCGTCGGAGTCGAGTTCGGCAGTATCAATGATCGTGCGGCTGCCTGGTACGTGGAAACACGGCTCTTTGAATTCTGGAGGCGTGGTCTGTGATGTTGGATTCACGGTCAAGCGGTCTCCTGGATTGTCGATTAGTTCGACACGTAATAACCGCTTGATCTTTTTGAATTCGTTGACTGGAAACGGCGGGGCCCACGATCACGTCTTCAACTCTGACACCACCGTTCGCACTAAAGGCGCGCAGCCGCCTGACGCGTTCGGAGGTTCTACGCCGCGTCGCCGCCTGGCATGTATGCACCGGCATCGGCTTCCTTCTGGTGTTGCCGAATGACCACACCTTAAATGTGACTCAGAGGCCTATTGATTTTGCTGCACAGAGGCTGCCAGGGTGAGTCTTGGTCGGGCGGTTTGAGCTGCTGTCGTGGGCTCGGGGTCTTCACTATCCGAAGTCCCGAGTCGAAGCGCTGCGAGTGCGGCCGATCCGTATGAATCGGTGGCGGCGCTCATCGCTGCGGCGGCAACGCGGCTGAGGTATTGGTGAAGCTGCTCGGTTGGGAGAATTACAAGGATGGAGCGTGGGAGTCTGATAGGTCTTCGTTTAGACGCTACCGGCCGGCTGGAAACGGAATGGAGGCGATGATTTGGAAAGAGTGAGAGCTGATCAGTGATTTCAGAATCGGCGGCGCCGATCTCCTGGCCTTGATCACCCTGGTTTGTTAATGGCTTGGTCATAGGTTCTTTTGCTGAGGCTCACTGGCCCAAAGACAGGAAAAGACTCTTTCCTGAACACAGTAATCGGCAATTGGTGTGCCGTGTTGGTAAGAAAAAGCGAGTATTGGTTTGTAGTGTTCGAGAGATTTTTTAGTTAGAAAGCGGGAGAAGAAAGCGAGGGTCTTAGTGAATGGTGGGCCAGTCTTTGGTCATGTTAAAGATGCCGCCTGATAGCCGCGTTGCGTTTTTGATTGTATGGCTGGTTGAATCCGGAGGAAGGCTGTGACCGCGCGCGATCGCCTTTAAGACTTCACAGTCGAGTTCAGCCGTGGTGAGTTTGAATCTTTCGTTTACGTCGTAGGCTTCCCAAGTGACGTAAAAGGGCATGACGTCTGCGTGGATGACTTTTACAGGAGTGATACTGGTGACGAGAAAGTCGTTTTCGAGTATCAGGAAGTCCCCTGGTGCCGGACGTTTGATCAGAGTGTAGGAGGGCACGTAAAGCGCGTTTGGTTCAAAGCTCGAGATTTTGAAGGCTTTGGAAGAGTAACGGGCTCTAGCGGTTATTTCGCGCATGAGTTCTAGTAATTCCAAGGCTCGCTCGGGAGTCAGCTTGATGATCGCGATAACTGCCTCGTGAAGGACGGTGGCGCGAGGAATGCGGGAGGTGGGAAGCGCAATCGGTGTGGCCATGTTTGTTGAGGTATGAGGTAGGTAATCAATCAAAGCCTTGCGACGTTTATTGAGACGGTCTTTCGTTGGCCGCCTTTTCTTTTTAAACGCGTGCTGTTTTTGGATTTAGTTATCTCGCTCAGGAGAGGGCGTGGTTTCGCGGTTTGCTCGTGTAGCAGATTGATAGCTCGTAGGCTCGTCCGTGTCTTGCCAGTAGGCTATTGCGCTTCGCCAGCGGCCACTTGCGGCCTCGATTATGGAAACGGCGTGCTTGGCGGCGGCAAGGGCGTTGTGATTTCCTCTCTTTATTAATAGCACAGTGATTCGTGCCAGAGTTTGGCGGGTGACTCGTTCGCTGAGGCAGTCCGGAGTGAGGAGCAAACTGGCGACTTCCTCGCTTAGGCCCGTTTTGGGAATGTCAGTCTTTTTAGTCTTGCGAGGCATTTTCTCGCCCACCAGGCTTCGTATATAGGGAAGTAGTTCGCGGCGAAGGTTGAGGCGCAGGTCATCGAAGAGACGAGCTTGTGCGGCTTTTCGTTCCTCGTCACTCTTCACCTGAGGGATCTCGACGATGCGGCGAATGTGAGTAGCAATTTCGGGCGCGGATAGAGTAAAGACTTCGGTTTTGAAAACAGCGTCGACGGCTCGAAGCGTGGGTTCTCCTTCGCTGCGAAATTCTAATTCGATTGTCTGTCCAGAGCACCAGCAATTTCCAAATGCTCGTCCAAGCTGAGAATCACTCGCGCCGAATAGGAGTTCGCGTTCCCAGCGCCGGCCTTTGCACATGCTCTGAAAGATGTCTTGGATTAGTTCTTCGGTCGTTAGCTTGACAGGCAGTGGTGCGGGCTTTTCGCTCGTTTGTGGTTCGGTGGACGGCTTTTCAGGAAGTGGCTTGCTGGATGTGTCGGCAGTCGAAGGTGGGGTAGCAAAGAGTGAGTGTTGTGTGGAGGCCGTAGTCATTGTTTCGTTCGGCGGGTTTCCAAAGCGCGTAACA
>DATENS010000162.1:0-2947 GCA_035274925.1 Pyrinomonadaceae bacterium
GGTTATCCTCAGTCCTGATGCAGCCAATGGCGGCTGATGATGTGGCCGCTGCGGTCGCAGAGGCAGCGCTTGGGGAACCGGTGAATGGCATGATCGAAATTGCCGGGCCTAATCAGCTCCGGCAGGATGAACTTGTCCGGCAGTATCTCAGTGCGACGGGCGACGCGCGGAAGGTGGTCACCGATGATAAGACGGGCTACTTCGGCATAGCTGTGAACGATCAAAGCCTCGTTCCTGGAAAAAATCCCCGGCTCGGCCCGACGCATTTCGCCGAATGGCTTAAGAAGAATCAATGACAGCAACACATATGAGCAGAACGTTTAAAGCAATCGCGGCCCTCTGTGTGCCCGTGAAGCCAATTGCGTTCAGTGCGTTGATGATCCCTTTGATCGCTGGTTGCTCGCGTAAGGCCGCGCCTCCCGGTCCGGGCGCGCCGGAGGTTCTGGTCACGATTGTACAGCAGCAGGATGTGCCCGGCGTAAGAGAACGCGTGGCCACCCTCGATGGCTTCGTCAATGCCGCCATCACAGCGCGCGTCTCAGGCCACATCATTTCGCAGGATTATCAGGAAGGCACCAACGTAAAGAAGGGCGGCCTCCTCTTTCAAATTGACCCGCGTCCGTTCGAGGAGGCATTGGCACAAGCGAAAGCCACTTTGGCGAAAGCTCGTGCGACCTGGGCAAAGGCGGATGCGGACGAGAAACGCGCCAACGACCTGTCGAATAACAAGGTCATCAGCCCACAGGAGCGCGACACGGCATTGCAAGCCGCCGCGGCCAGCAAAGCAGATGTGGAAGCGGATGAAGCCGCGGTGAAACAAGCCGAGCTAAATCTTGAATACACAAAGGTTACCGCGCCGATCGACGGCATGGCTGGATTTGCTACGAAACAAGTTGGCGACCTCGTCAGTCCGACCAGCGGTCCGCTCACCACCATCTCGCAAATCGATCCGATCAAGGCCCTCGTTACCGCTGGTGAGAGCGCCTTTAGCGACTTTGTTTCAAAGCACCCGGATCCCGTCGAACGCGACGCCTTTCTGAAGAAGATTCCGTTCGAACTGATCCTGAGCAACGGAAAGACCTATCCTCACAAAGGAACGTTTTTCGCGATTGATCGCAGCCTTGATCCGAGAACGGGGTCGATCCGCTATGAAGTAACTTTCCCGAATCCCGGGGAAAGTTTGCGGCCGGGACAATTCGGTCGGGTGCGTTTCGTGTTGGAGACGAAAAAGGACGCGCTCCTTGTGCCGCAGGAAGCGGTGAGCGAGTTACAAGGCAGCTTTCAGGTTTCCATCGTTACCGACGACAACAAAGTAACTATCCGGCCGGTAAAGACCGGCGAGCGCTACGGCACGATGTGGGAAATAACCGAAGGTTTAAAGCCTGGTGACCGGGTCGTCGTGCAAGGTGGGCAACGAACGCGCGAAGGCAGCACCGTAAAGGTCAAAGAATGGACAGCGCCTCCGCCGAAAGTCGCGTCCGACGGTTCGCCTGCTCCAAAGAGTCCCTGACTTGCGATGTCGGAGTTCTTCATCAGGCGGCCGATCGTTGCGATCGTCATCGCCATCGTGATGACGCTGGTCGGGGGCGTCTGCCTCCTCAGCTTGCCCATCGCGCAATATCCGCAGATCGCGCCGCCGGAAATTCAGGTGCGCACACACTACACGGGAGCCGACGCGCTCACGATCGAGCAATCAGTGGCCGCCCCGATCGAGCAACAGATGAGTGGTGTGGACAACTTGAACTACATGTATTCAATCAACGCCAACAACGGCGACCTGCGCATGCAGATCAATTTCGATGTGGCGACCGACCCGAACATCGACCAGGTCCTCGCGCAGCTTCGCGTTGCGCAGGCGCAGTCGCAGCTGCCTGCCGACGTAAATAACTACGGCGTCACCGTGCAGAAATCGACGCTCGCGCCGTTAATGCTCATTCCGCTCATTTCGCCGAAGGGTACCTACGACAACATTTTTCTCGCCAACTACGCCTACATCAATCTGGTCGATCAACTGACGCGCGTCCCTGGTATTTCGAACGTGCAGATTTTCGGGGCCGGACAATATGCGATGCGCTTATGGGTGAAGCCGGACCAGCTCGCGAAGCTGGGTGTAACTGTGCCCGACATTATCACTGCCGTGCAAAAGCAGAATACAGTCAATCCTGCCGGACAGATCGGGAGCGAACCGATTCCGAGCGGCCAAAAGTTCACCTACACGGTGCGCGCGCAGGGGCGGCTGCAAACACCGGAGGAATTTGGCGACATAGTTATTCGCGCCAATCCGGACGGCTCGCTCCTGCGAGTGAAAGATATCGCCCGGATCGATCTCGGTGCGCAGACTTACAACGTCCGGGGCCGGCTCAATGGCAAACCCGCTGCGGTTCTCGCAGTATATCAGCTACCCGGCACCAATGCGGTCAACGCCGCGAAAGGCGTCCGACAACTAATGGCAGAAGCGCGCGAGCGGTTTCCCGCCGACATGGATTACGTGGTCGCGCTCGATCAAACGCGCGCCGTCACGGAAGGTATTCGCGAAATCGTCAAGACGCTGCTCGAAGCGCTCGTGCTCGTCGTGATCGTCGTCTTCATCTTTCTGCAAGGCTGGCGGGCCACGCTCATTCCGCTCTGTGCCGTGCCAGTGTCATTGATCGGCGTCTTCGTCTTGTTTCCTCTGTTAGGGTTTTCGATCAACACGCTTTCACTTTTTGGCCTGGTGCTCGCGATCGGCCTTGTTGTCGACGACGCCATAGTGGTCGTCGAAGCGGTGGAGCGTCATATCGAGGAAGGAATGGCACCGCGCGAAGCGACGCTACAAGCGATGCGGGAAGTTTCCGGCCCGGTGATCGGTATCGCGCTGGTTCTTTCGGCGGTTTTTATTCCGACAGCCTTCCTGCCCGGCATTACCGGCCGGCTCTATCAGCAGTTTGCGCTGACCATTGCGATCTCT
>DATENS010000163.1:0-4076 GCA_035274925.1 Pyrinomonadaceae bacterium
TGTTTAGCTGGTTATTTTGCGTGGCCGCAAGTCGCCTTAACTCACCACGTTTTCATCGCTGCTTATACGCTCGCATTTAGCAACTGTCAAGATCCCACGACTGGGACACTGGATTGCTCGAGTGTCTTGTTTTTTCTGTCACGCTGACGCTTCTCTCAGAATGACCGAAACAGGCGAAGCGAATAAGTACAGCAAATTCAATGACTTACAGCCATAAAATGTAAACAAAAGGGCAACCGACAGCGTAATTGATCCATCTGACTCGCGGTCCTTCAATTACGAAGTTTTGGCCGTTGCCGGTGCAGTTCCTAAAAAGTCTGTGCATTTAAAAGCCCAGGTGCCCTTATGGTCACTGTTCTAATCATGGAGATTTTGCCGAATGAAGTTTCCCCGCAGGTTATCCCTTTTTCGCTCGATCAAGTTCGCACCCTTCGCTTTGATTTCGCTTTTCCTGTTCAGCAATCTGACAGGCGTTCTCTTCAGTCGCGTAATGGCGCCTGCGGCGGCCGCCACTGAACACACAGGCTTTCAAATTCCCGCGGACATTCCCACTTCCGGTGATCCACAGTTGGACCGCATCATCTTCGAAGTTGGTGAGAAACAGGGTGTCGATCCACGGTTCATCCATGCGGTGATATGGCAGGAATCAAAATACCAGACGAAGGCACTCTCACACGCGGGTGCGCAGGGCTTGATGCAGTTGATACCGGCGACGGCGAAACGATTTGGTTGTGACGATCCTAACGATCCGGTCGAGAACATTACTGCGGGCACGAAGTATTTGAGCTGGCTGTTAAAGCGGTTTTCCGGAAATGTCGAACTCGCGCTCGCGGCCTACAACGCTGGTGAGGGCGCGGTTGATAAGTATGATGGCATCCCACCATACAACGAGACACAAAACTACGTGAAGATCATCTCCAGGCGTTACGGCAAGACGTACCATCCGATTCTCTCGCCGGCCGAAGCTGCGCAGGTTTTCCAGTTGCACACCGTCGCGGCTGCCGACTAAGAAATAAGCCACGGATTAATACTGAAGAGGCGGATCAGGGGGCCTGATCCGCCTTTTCCGTGTTAATCTGTGGCGCTCCCTTAGCTCCGCTTTACAGAACAAAGGAACCCAACCTATGAGCACATCGCAAGATGCGGCTGTCCACGATCGTAGCTTCTTCGGACATCCCGGCGGTCTCTCCACACTCTTCTTCACCGAGATGTGGGAACGCTTCTCTTACTACGGCATGAGAGCCATTCTGCTGCTCTACATGACGAACACATTTGCGGAGGGCGGGCTCGGGTTTGATGAGAAATACGCCGGCCTAATCTACGGTACCTATGTTTCCTCTGTTTGGTATTTGCCTCTGCCTGGAGGTTGGCTGGCGGATCGCATACTGGGAGCGAAGCGAGCGGTGCTGATCGGTGCAATCGTAATCGCCTGTGGACACTTTTCGATGGCGATCAATTCGAAGCTGACTTTCTTCGGTGGTCTGATACTGATTGCCTGCGGGACTGGACTGCTAAAACCGAACATCAGCGCAATGGTGGGCCAATTATATTCTGAAGATGATAAACGACGTGACTCGGGCTTTTCGATCTTTTACATGGGAATCAATCTGGGCGCATTTCTCGCGCCGCTCGCCGTCGGCTTTTTGGCGCAATCACAGACGTTCAAAGACTTTATCACCGCTCGAGGATTCAACCCGACTTCGAGTTGGCACTGGGGATTTGCAGCGGCCGGTGTAGGAATGACGCTCGGTATTATTCAATATGTGCTCGGGCAAAGACGACTAGCCGGGGTCGGCGGCAGGCCTGATATTGCGCCCGCGGAGGCGCAACCGGGGACCAGCGAGGGAGTTGATTATCTGACGCTTGTGCTCGCGTTGGTCGGCGGAGCCGCCGGGGCAGCCGTGGGATTAATCTACGGCGAGGCTCGCATATCAGCACTGTTCCCGACTGTAGTGGGATTCTTTTTCGGATACCTGCTGGGAATCATACGTCACTTAAAGGGCGAGGAATTCAGGCGAGTGATTGTCATCTTCATTCTATTTGTTTTCTCGATACTGTTTTGGATGACTTACGAACAAGCAGGCTCGAGTCTAACGCTCTTTGCTGATCGCCTTACGAAGACCACGATTCTTGGTTGGACCTACCCATCGAGCTGGTTTCAAGCTGTTCCCGCACTCTTCGTAATCATCTTCGCGCCAATCATCGGCGCGGTCTGGCTAAAACTCGGAGACCGGCAGCCCTCAAGCCCGGGCAAGTTCACGATCGGACTGTTCTTCGCCGGCATCGCCTTCGTAGTGATCGCTTTTGCGGCTATGCTGGCCGCCAACGGACGTGTGAGTCCGATGTGGCTGGTGCTGGTCTACTTCCTGCAAACCATTGGAGAGCTTTGTTTGAGCCCGGTCGGTCTCAGCACAGTTACTAAATTGTCTCCGCGAAGAATGGTCGGACTGATGCTTGGCGTGTGGTTCCTTTCCATCTCCATCGGAAGTTATATAGCGGGATTGGCGACGGGACTATTCGCAGGCAACGACAACAGCGCGTTAACGCGAGGTTTCGGCATATTCGCTGGAATCACTTTGGTAGCAGCAATCATACTTGCGGTATTGACGCCTCTCATCAAGAGGATGACTCCAAGAGCACAATGAAAACAATGACCCGATCTCGAGCGTTGTTGCTTGCAACTGTTTTTCTGGCGCTGGTCACACAGTCTTTAAAGGCACAGAACAAACTTCTTACCATCGACGATATTTTCGATCCGGTTAAGAAAGTCGACTTCAGCGGTACCACGCCCACCGTTCGCTGGCTCAAAGACGGCAATCACTATTTGATCACCAACGATGCCGCGCGCAAAGATGTGCCGCGGCTGCAAAAGGTGAATGCCGCGACGGGTGCGACGACGCCGTTCTTTGACGCTGCAAAAATGCAGGCCGCGTTTGCCGCGCTGCCGGGCGTCAGTGCGGATAGTGCGCGACAACTCGCTAATCGTGGTAACTACGATCTCAATCCTGCTGAGACTGCTGTTCTAATCAACTGGTCCAACGATCTCTTCTACTACGAGTTTGGCAGCGACCGCGCCATTCGTCTCACCAACACGCCCGACGAGGAGGTTGGCGTAGGTTTTAGTCCTGATGGTCGAATGGTCAGCTTCGTGCGCGGGAACAACTTGTACGTCGAAGATCTCGGCATGCAGCGGCGTGAGCGTGCGTTGACGACCGACGGCAGCGAGAAGATTCTCAACGGCCGTCTGGATTGGGTTTACCAGGAAGAACTTTACGGTCGCGGCAACTTCGGCGCTTACTGGTGGAGTCCTGATTCGACTACCATCGCGTTTATTCGTTTTGACGAGAATCCGGTACCGGAGTTCACCGTCGTCGATCACATTCCGCTTTATCAGAAAGTCGAAGTCACGCCGTATCCGAAGGCGGGAGCTCCGAATCCGGTAGTGAAGCTCGGTGTGGTTAATGCGGCGGGCGGTGACATTCGCTGGGTCGACACGTTCAAGTACCAGCCTGCAGACCTGCTGATCTCGCGCGTGACGTGGAGCCCCGACAGCAAGAAGGTGGTTTACCAGGCGCAGAACCGCGAACAGACGTTTCTCGACGTCAACTACGCCGATGCGCGTGATGGGAAGTCGACAAACGTCATTCATGAAACTTCAAAAGCGTGGGTGGCGATTAACGAGCAGCCGATCTGGTTGAAAGATGGTTCGTTTATCTGGGCGAGTGAGCGCGATGGTTGGGAACACCTCTATCACTATTCCGCGGACGGCAAACTGCTAAAGCAGATAACTGATGGAAAGTGGGAGGTGCGTTCGATCGAAGGCGTCGACGAGGCGAATGGTTTTATCTACTTCACCGCCATGGAGCACAGTCCCATCGCACCGCATGGTTATCGCATCAAGCTCGACGGTACCGGTCTAACGCGTATCACCACCGCGGAAGGTTCGCACCGAATTGATCTGAGTCCGGCGTCCAACTATTTCATCGACGTTTGGACTGATCTCAATACGCCGTCGCAGGTTCGTCTGCACGACGCATCGGGCAAACTCGTGCGTGTGATCGCTGAGAACAAAGTCG
>DATENS010000164.1:0-26133 GCA_035274925.1 Pyrinomonadaceae bacterium
GATGGCGGCCGTTCGGGTGTGTAATAAAGTTCGCGATAGATCTCGTCGCTGACGATGAAGGCGTTTGATCCGCTGGCGGTAACTGCGTCAGCCATCGCGCGCAGATCTTCTTTCGAGAGCACGCGTCCCGTCGGATTGGAAGGACTGATGCAAATAACCAGCTTGGTTCGTGATGACAACCGGGCTCTAAAATCCTCGACATCAAAACCGAAATCGTTCGCGGCCGGCAATCGATACGTAATCGCGCGGCCACCGACCATCCGTGTGATGATCGAATACGGAATGAACCCGGGATTGGGTATCAAGACCTCGTCGCCTTCTTCGACGAGCGTGCGCAGAATGAGGTAAAGCGATTCCTGCGATCCCGCGGTAACGATGACCTGATCGAGATTGAGCTTGAGATGCGGATAGTCGCTCGCAATGCGTTCACGCAGAGCCGGGATTCCTGCCTGAAGCGTGTACCCGCTTTTCTCTTCCTGGATGACGCGCACAGCTTCTCGGAGGATGACATCCGGCGTCGGCAGATCCGGTTCGCCAAGTCCGAGGCTTATGCTGCCTGGCTTGGCGCGATCCGAAATTTTCCGGATCATGCTTTTCTCGATGCCCCGCAGAAATGGTGGTGGCTGGAATAGATTCGATTTCAAGGCGATTACGGGAAACGAGCGGATTACCGGCATTCATTATCATTTCTCAAGGGGGATATTACTTGGCTCGAGATTTTTCTCATTTCATCTTCATCAAGTTGTTGCAGGTAAAGATTTCTGAGCATCTCTGCGAACGTGTAGGCTGAAAAAAACAATTGAGTTAAGTCGCGCAGCTCATCGAGCATTTTCGAATGGTCACTTTCTTTAGCAAACGTCTCTGCTCGATCCCAAAAAAACCGATGAACAAGTGAGTTTCTTGCCGATATAGCCGCTTCAAACGTTGGGCTCACATCCGGTTCGAACCTAACACGCGTCAAAATCTCGCGGAGCAACTGACCTAGGGGTCTTCTTTCCGTTTTTCGAAGGAACTCCTCAGCCTCAGAGCGTACATTGAACTTTTGCCGACTTACACCATAAATCAGAAGGACAGTCACTATCTCAGCTTCAAAGAGTTGTGCCCATCGCAACGCAAGACCCGCTCCAGCATATATACTCAAATCCGGATCAATAACTCCCAGGTGCGAATCCGTTGTGCTTGGGAACTTCTGCGAAAGTTCTTTTCTAGTCTCGTGAGCTGCTGTTGGAAATCCTTGATTTACTAGATGCCAGAATGTCGCGACAGTGTTCGGTTCTTCATCAAAGAAATCTTCAAAGAACCCTGGTCTGTTAAGCGCTGAAGGGTAAGAGTATCTTTCTTTATCTTCACCGAATTCTGTTACCCAACTACGAGGCTCTTGGGAATCAATTCTTGTAAAAAGACTACTAGGGTATAAAAAGGGACGGCCAGCATCATTTAGAATTCTGTAATCGTCTGCTTCTATACCTATAACAGCGTAAGGCTGCCCGAATGTAAGATCCGGGTATTCAGCTTCCCTCTTCGTAAGCTTTACTATCATGCCTTCCCAACAGGAACTTGCTTTACTTCAAACCGCCCGAGTCCGCGATGCTCATACCAATGAAGCTCAAAGTATTCACCGTCGACTTCTACACGAGGGCTGCTTTTCTTCACCCATTGTGAGGCTCTTCCACCGTATTCCGCAACCAAACGGCCGACATTACGAATGCGTTGGCCTTTCGCGATGATTCGCGATTGCGACAGCAAATCACGGGTGAGCTTCAGTTCGATTTGCCTCTTCCTCCGCTCATCGCAGCGCCTCCTCCAACTGCGTCGATGCATCAGTCTTCTCGTCGCGATACTTCACAATCACCGGAGCGTAAAGCGAGAGTCCCCATTCGCGCCCTTTGTCAGTGTTTACAGCGCGGGCGCCCGGCACTACTACTGCGCCGGCAGGAATTTCAATAGGTCCGTCTGAACTGCGCCGATAAATTTCTCCGCGCACCAGATCGAACACCGGCGTCGAACCCGTAATTATTGTTCCTGACGCCAGCACCGCGCGTTCGCGTACAATTGCGCCTTCATATATGCCGCAATTACCGCCCACGATCACATCGTCTTCGATAATTACCGGCATCGCTCCCGCCGGCTCCAGCACGCCGCCAACTTGTGCGGCAGCCGAAAGATGCACCCGCTTGCCAATTTGAGCGCATGAACCGACGAGGGCATGGCTGTCGATCATTGTGCCTTCATCGACATACGCGCCTGCGTTGACGAACATGGGTGGCATGCAGACGACGCCGGGCGCAATGTAAGCGCCGTCGCGAATGCTCGATCCCCCCGGAACAATGCGCACGCGGTCTGCGGTGGAAAACGTTCTGATCGGATAGGTGTTCTTGTCGAGAAACTGAAGCGGCGCCCCCGAGGGTGTCATTTCAATAATGGCGCCCATGCGAAACCCCAGCAGGATTCCGCGTTTCACCCACGCGTTACTCTGCCATTTGCCGTTCGCATCGCGCTCAGCCGCGCGAACCTCTCCACGATTGAGGGCGGATTTGAATTCTTTGAAGATCGCGAAGTCTTCATCCGAGTAATCGCCGCCTTCACGCGCGGCCAGGGCTTCGATTTGTTCACGCAATGCCATACAAGGTCAGAAGTTGGTCCCCGTATCCGAATCAGTCCACGCCCGAGTTCAACCGTCCGCTACCGCAGACGGTTCTGACTTCACACGCTGGCGGACGCGCTTTCAAGAATCCCTAATTCAGTAATTACTTCGCGTACTCGTGCCCGGCTCTTTTCAGTAATGGGAACGAGCGGCAACCTGAAGTTCTCTTCCAGCAATCCCATCATCGCCATCGCTGCCTTGACCGGGCCCGGACTTGATTCGATGAAGTTCACTTCCATCAGGGGCAACAGCCGGTAATGCAGCTCGCGTGCTTCATCCCATTTTCTTTCGAGCGCAAAATTAGTCATACGCGACATCAGGTCAGGGATCTCGTTCGAAGCTACCGATACAATTCCTTCCGCGCCCAGCGCGATTAGCGGCAGCGTTACGGCATCGTCTCCCGACAAGACGGAAAAGCCTGCAGGCCGCTCGCGTAATATCTCCATAATCTGTGTGAGGTTTCCCGATGCTTCCTTCACAGCCACAATGTTCTTGCAGTCGCGGGCCAGGCGAAGCGTAGTTTGCGCCGCAATGTTCGACGAAGTTCGCCCCGGCACGTTGTAAAGCATGATCGGCGTGTCCGGAACGGCTTCGGCGATTGCCCGAAAGTGCGCGTACAGGCCTTCCTGTGTTGGTTTGTTGTACCAGGGGGCAACTTGAAGGACCGCATCGGCGCCCAGATCGCGTGCGCGTTTTGAATACTCAATTGCCGAAGCCGTCGCATTACTTCCGGCGCCGGCAATAACTTTGGCGCGTCCGCCGGCGGCTTCGATTGTCATGCCAATCACGCGCGCGTCTTCCTCTTCAGTCATGGTCGCGCTTTCGCCGGTCGTGCCACACGGAACCAACAGACGCACACCGCCGTTGATCTGACGCTCGACCAGAGCGCGCATGCGTGCTTCATCAATCGATCCGTCACTATTAAAGGGCGTCACCAACGCAGTGGCGCATCCGCGCATCCATTCCAGCTTTGTGCTCATGATCTAAGTCCTGCTTTCGTTTTAAAGGCGGCCTCACCGCCGCTCTTCACCGTGATTACAAAACCGGCGGGCAGTAGCCCGCCGCTAAACTACGATTCTCTTGTTCCTACTATCTCATCGAAAACTTCCGAGAACTCAAACACTCCCTGGCGTCCGACGATCCATTCCGCAGCCATCAACGCACCAGCCGCAAAACCCTCGCGCGATCGAGCGACGTGTTCCAACGTAATATGATCGGCGGCTGAATCGAACCCGACGCGATGCGTGCCCGGAATATAGCCGGCTCGGGTTGAGGTGACCGGCACGTCGCGTCCCAGGTGGGCAGCCACGATGTCACCGAGCTGGATCGCAGTGCCCGAAGGCGCGTCACGTTTCCGTTTGTGATGCGATTCTTCAATAAAGGCGTCGTAAGAATCCAGATTCTGAAAAAGCTCGGCGGCGGCGGCGGCGACGCGGTAGAAAATCTGCACGCCTACCGAAAAGTTCGCGCCATAAACCAGTGCCGCATCGAACTGGTCAACGATCCGGCGGACCTCGTCAAGTTTTGACAGCCAACCGGTGGTTCCCACGACGAGGGGCACACCCGCCAGCGCACAAATCTCAACGTTCTTCGGGACTGCTTCGGCGATCGAAAAGTCGATGGCGACGTCACAACCGCGCAAGGCTTCCGTAAGCTCCTCGACTCCGCGCGACGCGTCTTCGATATCGATCCTGAGCGCTATCTCATGACCCTTCTCGGCGGCAAGTTTGCCGACGAGCCGCCCCATAGCCCCGAATCCGAATAAAGCAATTTTCATTTCAGTAATCTTCGCGCCAGATCAGCATAGATCTCGACGGCCCTCAGCAATTCACTTTTCGCAACCCGCTCACCGGCAGTATGTGCGACCAGAATCGATCCCGGGCCAATCAACAAAGGCTCTCCCCAATTTGAAAGATAGGGAATGTCCGTAGTGAAACGCGCCAACATCGTCTCGAATCCATCAACAGTCAAGAGCTTCACCGGGTCATGAACTGACGTGTACTCGAGTTTCCCCCGGCCGTTAATTCGCGTTTCCAGCAACGTCTTTGTGGCGGCAGCGTTTTCCGCGAGACGAAGCTGCAAAGTTGCCTGCGCCTGATCGGAAATAACATTAGCCCTCGTGCCCCCTGAGATTACACCAATGTTGCACGTTGTCTCGCCAAACTTTTCGTTTGAAGGCCAGTCGGTTGTGCGCACGTCCTGCAACAGATCCAGAAGCGTTTCGATCGCCGACTCGCCTTCCTCAGGATAAGCGGAATGCGCCGCGCGGCCGCTGGTAGTGACTTTTACCTGCAACGAACCCTTGGTGCCTACGGCCAGACGATTGTCCGTGGGCTCGCCGTTAATCATGAATTCACATGACTGCGCCACCCTGTGTTCATTAGCCAACCTGGCGCCGGCGCTGGCGACCTCCTCGTCAACGGTAAACAGCAGTCCAATTTCGTTGATTCCGTCAACGCGAAGTTTTTCGGCGGCCGCAATCTGGGCCGCGATAATTCCTTTAGCGTCACATGCGCCACGCCCGTAGATAAACTCATCATCTTCAGTGGATGCGATGAATGGCGGCACGGTGTCCATGTGCGTTGACAGGACGACCCGCGCCGGAGCTTCGGTGGTGGCGATAATGTTCGCGCGTTCGTCGGCAATATCCTGAAGCTCGACATAATAGCCAAGCCGGTTGAGCAGCTCGCCAAGCGAATTCCCGATTTCGAATTCTTCGCCGGTAACAGACGGGATGTCGACCAACTCGCGGGTCAGCCTGAGGACGTCCACCTCCGGCTTCACGCGAGCACCTCGGTGGTTTCACTTTCACGCGACGCAGGCGCGCAATTCTTGTCTTCAAAACAAACCTGGTGCAGGCGGGCAATCACTTCGTTCGCGTGATCGTCATCGACCATGAACGTCAGGTTAACACTCGACGCCCCCACCGAAATCATCGAAACGTTGAAATCGGCAATCGCGGAAAATACGCGGCCGGCAATCCCCGGGGTGGTGCGCAATCCATCCCCAACTACCGAGACAATCGTGCGCTCTTTTTCGATTTCAACCGTCCCCAGCTCTTCCAAATCTGAGATGATCGCCGCCAACTCGCTCACGTCGTCAATCGACAGTGAAACGCTTACTTCGGAAGTAGTAACGACGTCGACCGCGGTTTGATGTCGTTCAAAGACTGCGAACAACGCGCGCAGAAAACCGTAAGCGCCAAGCATGCGCGCCGAAGTGATCTGTACTGTGGTGATCCCGCTCTTGTGGGCGATTGCCTTGATAGTTTGCGGCGCGGCCTGTGACTCACCGACGATCATCGTGCCCGGATCTTCAGGCGCGTGCGAATTGCAGACGCGCACCGGTATGTTCTGTTCGATCGCCGGCTGAATCGTTTTGGGATGTAACACCTTCGCGCCAAAGTAAGCGAGCTCGGCTGCCTCCTGATAAGACAACACTGGAATTGTCTGCGCGTCAGGCACCACGCGTGGATCTGCCGTCAGCACGCCGCTGACGTCGGTCCAGATCTGGATTTCGCGCGCGCCGAGCGCGGCGCCGATGATTGCCGCTGAGTAATCCGAGCCGCCACGTCCCAGGGTAGAGGTCACGCCTTTTTCAGTGCTGCCAATAAAACCGCCGAGCACCGGAACCTCGCCGGCTTCGATCAGGGGTGAAAGGTTTTCGCGCGATTGCGTCATTGTTTCAGGGAGAGGCGTCGCCGCCCCGTAGACCTCATCAGTCTTCACGCAAGTGCGCGCGTCCACGTACTTCGCCGGCAAGCCTCCCGCGCGTAACACCGCCGCGAGCAACTGCGAAGAAAGCAGTTCTCCAAAGGCGACGATCTCGTCCTGCAGCGGCGGGCTGGTGACCGGATAAGCCGCGATAATTTTGAGGAGTTGACGAATTTCCCGGCGGGCATCGGCGATCGGCGATTCGAAAGAAGTCCGCGCCTCAGCATCCAGAAGTTCGTTGGCAATCCTGGTGTGCCGCTCGAAATACTCTTCAAGGGATCGCGTCGCGCTGCGCAGCTCGCCGCCCCGCGCCCTCTCCACGCTGCCCAGCAAAGCGTTGGTAAATCCCGCCACTGCCGAAACCACCACCACCGGCCGCATCTTTTCTGCAACCCTGACAATCTCTGAGACGTTTGCGAAAGCAACGGTGTCGGCCACCGAAGTGCCGCCAAATTTCATGATTGTTGGTCTTGTGGGCATTGTTCCGTCGTTTTACGGGAAGCTAGTCAATCACAGCGTCCAGACAGGATCAAGGCCGCTTGATTGGCAACTCCGCGCTCTCGTACAATCTCAAATCACACTCTCAGCTAAATGAGTAAAGACAGAATCTATTATGAGTTTCGATAAAGTACTAACTAAAGTTTTCGGCAGCAGTAACGAGCGCTTTCTGAAAAGCATTCGGCCGCTGGTTGATGAAATCAATGCGCTCGAGCCGCAGATGAAGCAACTCTCGGACGACCAGCTTCGCGAACGCACGGCCATTTTCAAAGCACGCATCGCCGAGGCGGTCAAAGACGCCCGCGACAAAGACGACCGCAAGTATCGCGAGCAGCAAGTGCTCCAGGAGATCCTTCCGGAAGCGTTCGCCGTGGTGCGCGAAGCCAGCGTGCGCACAACCGGCATGCGACACTTTGACGTGCAGCTAATCGGCGGCATGGTGCTGCATCAGGGAAAGATTGCCGAGATGCGTACAGGCGAAGGTAAAACCCTGGTTGCCACGCTTCCCTCTTATTTGAATGCGCTGACCGGCCGTGGCGTGCACGTGATCACCGTCAACGACTACCTCGCTTCACGCGACGCGGAATGGATGGGCCAGATCCATCGCTTCCTTGGATTGGAAGTCGGGTGCATCCAGAATGACATGGACGACTTCGAACGGCAGACGGCATACAACGCCGACATCACTTACGGCACCAACAACGAGTTCGGCTTCGACTATCTGCGCGACAACATGAAGTTCGATCTGGCGACTTGCGTGCAACATGGCCACTATCACGCAATCGTCGACGAAGTCGATTCGATTCTGATCGACGAAGCGCGCACGCCACTGATCATTTCCGGACCTTCCGAAGAGTCTACCGACAAGTACTACCAGGCGAACGCAATCATTCCTCAGCTTCAGCGCGGTGAGGAGTTGGAAGAAGGCAAGAAGACCGGCGACTACGTGGTCGACGAAAAGAACCACTCTGCTGTCCTGACTGAAGATGGTGTGGACAAAGCAGAACGCCTGCTCGGGGTCGGCAACCTTTACGATCCGGGAAACATGGAGCTGCTGCACTGCGTCGAACAGGCACTGAAAGCGCACACGCTCTACAGACTGGATCATCAGTACGTGGTGCAGGACGGCGAGGTAATCATCGTCGACGACTTTACCGGCCGTTTGATGAAAGGACGCCGCTGGTCGGATGGTTTACACCAGGCGGTGGAAGCCAAGGAAGGCGTGAAGATCGAACGCGAGAACCAGACCCTCGCCACCATTACCCTGCAGAATTATTTCCGGCTTTACGAAAAGCTCTCCGGCATGACCGGAACTGCTGAAACTGAAGCAGCCGAGTTTCATTCGACTTACAAACTCGATGTGATTGTCATTCCCACGCACATGCCAATGGTGCGTAAAGACAACTCGGACGTGATTTATCGCACCTTGCCTGAAAAATGGGATGCAGTCGTCGAGGAGATCAAAGAACGCTATGAGCACGGTCAGCCGGTGCTGGTGGGCACGGTTTCGGTTGAGAATTCCGAGTTGATCGCCCGTCGCTTGCAACGCGTGGGCGTCCCGCACAACGTGCTGAACGCGAAGTATCACGAGCGCGAGGCTGAGATCGTGGCGCAGGCCGGACGCAAAGGCGCGATCACCATCGCCACCAACATGGCCGGCCGCGGCACGGACATTTTGCTTGGCGGTAATCCGGATTTCATGGCGCGCGAGTTTTTGAAGGAACAGGAAGTTGACCCGGACGAAGCCACCGAGTCGCAGTGGCAGGAGCAATTCCTGAAAGCCAAACGCATTGTCGAGGCTGAACACAAGGAAGTGGTGTCGCTGGGCGGGCTGCACATTCTCGGGACTGAGCGGCACGAGTCGCGGCGCATCGATAATCAGCTGCGCGGGCGCGCGGGACGTCAGGGCGATCCCGGATCGTCGCGTTTCTTCCTTTCGCTAGAAGACGATCTGATGCGCATCTTTGCCGGCGACAAAGTAAAGGCATTGATGCAGCGGCTCGGCATGGAGCAGGGCGTGGCGATCGAATCAAAGATGGTTTCGAAACGCATTGCCGCCGCGCAGAAGTCGGTCGAGGGCCGCAACTTTGAAACGCGCAAGCATCTGCTCGAGTACGACGACGTGATGAACAAGCAGCGCGAGACCATCTACGGTCTGCGGCGCCAGTTGATGGAAGAGCCGGATCAGCGCGAATACCTGATCGGCGAAACCGGAGTCGCACGCGATCTGCTCGGCGATCTCACCCGTCAGTATCTCGACCCGGCTGCTTCGCCGGACGACTGGGACATCGAAAATTACAAGGTACAGATTCATACGATCTACGCGCTCGACAGAGAGTTGGAAGAGATCGATTTCCAGAGCATGTCGTCCGAAGAGATCAGTGAACAGTTGTGGGAAAAGCTGAAAGCCAGGTACGCCGAGAAAGAAAAGCAGATCGGCGACGAAGCAATGC
Organism: Pyrinomonadaceae bacterium; assembly: GCA_035274925.1. Lineage (GTDB taxonomy): Bacteria > Acidobacteriota > Blastocatellia > Pyrinomonadales > Pyrinomonadaceae > UBA11740. Next base: position 9,309 of record DATENS010000164.1, read on the forward strand.
GCACCTACGAGCGCATCATCATGCTCAACATTATTGACGCCCAGTGGAAAGATCACCTGCTGGCGCTTGACCACCTAAAACAGGGCATCGGCCTGGTCGGTTATGGTCAGAAGGATCCGCTGGTCGAGTACAAGAAGGAAAGTTTTGATCTGTTTCAGGCGATGCTGGATCGTATCGACACGACCACCATTCGATCGCTCTTCAACCTTCAGGTTGTCTCGGAACAGGCGCCTGATGAACTCCAGCGCCGTCGCGCCGCCCGACGATCCTCGATGAATTTCACCGGGCCGAACCAGGGCGCTGCTGCCGCCGGCGAAGAGGATGGGAAAGTGAAAACGGTCGTGCGCAATCAGCCGAAAGTCGGCCGCAACGATCCATGCCCGTGTGGCTCAGGTAAGAAATACAAGAAGTGTCACGGCTCGGCTTAAGTTCTGGGTGCGTGGATCCTCGCCAATGAATTTCCCATTCACGAGAATTGTCCGCTTCCTCCTGATATCGGCTTTCCTCATCTTTTTATCTGGAAGCTCGATCGATGTTTTTGCACAGCAGTCCGGGACCGCGGCGCCAACTACCGACCGCCAGAGGGGCATCGATTTCTTCCGCCGCGGGGAAATAAAGTCGGCGATTCAAGCGCTGACCATTTCGACCAAGCAAGATAAGGCCGATGGAGAAGCCTGGTACTACCTTGGCCTGGCCCTGGCTCGCAACAATCAATACGACAAAGCCGGCAAAGCCTTCGAGGCTTCCACCAAACTTCAGCCCGAGTTTGGACCTGGCCATACCGCATACTCGTACGCGCTGCTGCTGACCGGAAAAACAGAAGCGGCCGGCAAGGAAGCGAGAAGAGCTATTGAACTTGACGATCGACTTGCCGAAGCACATTACGTGCTGGGCGTGGTGCATTTGCGCGACGGTAAATTGGCTGATGCCGAACTCGAAGCCGGCCGTGCGATTAGATCCAACCCGAGTTTTCCCAAGGCGCACCTTTTGAAGTCCCAGGCGCTGCTCGGGCTTTATGCTAAAAGCTCTGTTGCCGGAGTGCATCCAGGCGAAAACGCAACGGAAGAGCAACTCGAAAAGTGGCGTGAGGAGAGGGCGCAAACCCGCGAGTTCCTCAAGCAGGCAACTGCGGCAATGGAAAGTTTCGTCAGCCGTAGTCCGGCAGAGCAAACTGGAATATGGGGCGAGCAACTAGCGACGATGCGTGTTCACCTGGATGGTACAAGCGAAATCTTTAGGTCGGCCGACGTCACCACGCGGGCAAAAGTTTTAAGAAAACCGGAACCTTCTTACACCGAAGAAGCTAGAAATGCAGGCGTGGAAGGCACCGTAGTGATGAGGGCCGTCTTTGCGTCTGATGGAAAAGTAAAACACATCCTGGTGCTCACTTCGCTTCCCTACGGACTCACGGAAGCGGCGGTGGAGGCCTCGCGCCGGATCAAATTCATTCCGGCCACCAAAGACGGTAAGCCTGTTTCTATGTGGATGCAGCTCGAATATAACTTCAGCCTCTACTAGCCTGAAAAAATTCGTAAACCTTTTTCCCAACTAAGCTAAACTGACTTTCGTGACCACTGAAGTCAAATCAACCAACGAAGTCGTTCAATCCGTCATTAACGGTTCGGCTCCCGCTCCGGCCCGTTTGGCGGCGGCGCGCGGGATGTTGCCGCTTTCTCAAGCCGACCTGCTGGAAACGCTCGTTCACCTGCGGACAGATAGCGACGAAAAAATCGCGCAAGCCGCGCAGTCAACCCTCGAAGAACAGCAACCGAACGACCTGCTTGACGTGGCCAAATCGTCTGAGACCGCTCCCCTGGTTCTTAATTATTTCGCCTCATTGCGTGATGCGAGCCTCGAGCTTCACGAAGCGGTGGCCACGCACGCGGATACGCCGGATGAAGCGATCGCGGTACTCGCCGGTCTCACTACGCATGGCTCGCTCCTGGAACTGATCACGCTTAACCAACAACGTCTGATCCGAGCGCCCGAAATCATCGAGGCGGTGCTGGCTAACTCAGCACGCACAGCCGAAGCCGAACGGCGTGCCACGGAAACCCGCCGTGAATTTTTCGAGAAAGAACGCGGCGCGAGACAGATTGCTGAAGAGCTACGCGCGCGTGGTCAGAATGCGGCCGCAGAATTTTTCGAAACAGCGGAACTGGCGCCGACTACCGGCGCGATGTCCACTGAGGACGCGTGGGCCCTGGCCCAGCACCTCGAAGTCTCGGACGATGACGTCGACGACAGTTGGCTGGCGCGCGAGATGATCGAGGAGATGCTGATTGAGACTGAGGAGCAAAGCAAGGCCAATGCTCAGGCCGTCCTCACTTCGGTGCGCGGCGAAACCGGCGAAGTTACCACGGAACGAATCTCACTAATCCGCCGCCTGATGTTCATGACGGTGAAAGACCGCGTTAAGTTTGGTATGAAGGGTGATCGGGAAGCACGCAGCATTCTGATTCGTGACTCGAACCGCGTGGTCGCAACCGCGGTCATCTACAATCCGCGCATCACTGAGCAGGAGATCGAGAAGATCGCCGCGATGCGCACCGTTTCCGAAGAAGTCCTCCGGATTATTGGCCTGAATCGAGCCTGGACCCGGTCGTACGCGATCATTCACAACCTGGCCAAGAACCCGCGCACGCCCTTCGGCACGGCGATGACCATCCTGCCGCGAATTCAAATGAAAGACCTGAAAAGCCTCGCAGACAATCGAAACGTCTCGGAAAACGTCCGTCGCCAGGCCTATCGACTGGTTCAAACCCGAAAGGGATAGCAGACACAATTTCCCGACATCTGTCACGGAGCTGTCACAAATTTCTCAAATTTCGCTTGACGGACGGCGTATGAAGGGTATAGGCTGCGATTTACCGACGGAGATCCAGGTATTTGAAAAGGTTTGAGGCAAGGGACTTCGAGCTGGTGTGTTGAATTCCAAGCGGATGCGGCTGCTTTTTCCTAATTAACGCCGCTGACTTTATCTCGCCCGTCAAAACAGCACCGCCTTGAAGAAACGGGATCGGCCATGAGTGACGATTCTCAAGTCTTTGCTTTGTCATTCCCTGTAATACCCGAACCTACCCAAAGTCGTCGCCCCGCCAGTTCGCAAGAATCGGCGGGGCGCATCTCTGTTCGGAGCACATCAGTTGGAGAGACCTCCCGCCGTGAAAAATCACGCGCACGATGCGCGTGCCACTTCGACGTTTGCTCCCCGCATTACTCTTCTGCTAATACTCGTGACGAGGAACTCTCGTGCGAAAACAATCCGCGCATTTCATTTTTACGCTTTTCGCCATGATGCTGCTGTGGGCAGCATGTGCCCGCGCGCCACGAAGCATCGATCCAAACGTCTATACAAAAGAGATCGAACAATGGCGTGCGGAACGGCTTGCCGGTCTAACCAGTGAAACCGGCTGGCTCACTTTGATTGGACTATTCTGGTTGAAAGACGGCAGGAACACTTTGGGCAGTGATCCCACGAATGACATCGTTCTTGCCAAAGACAAATTGCCCGCCCGAGCCGGCTCGTTCAGTCTGGCAAATGGAGTGGTCACGTTCGTAACGCCTCTGGCGAATACCTTCACGGCTGAAGGCCAACCGGTCACTTCCCTTCATTTGAAAACTGATGCCGATGATCGGCCGACAGTTTTGACCCTGGGCTCGGTCACGTTTCAAATCATCAAACGCAACGACAAGTTCGGCGTGCGGGTGAAAGATAAGAACAATCCGGATCGAACGAATTTCCGCGGCCTGGAAAACTATCCGGTGAGTTTGAAGTGGCGCATCGACGCCCGGTTTGAACCTTACAATCCGCCGAAGGCCATGCCGATCCTGAACGTCCTGGGCATGGAAAGTGATGAGCCGTCGCCCGGCGCGATCGTTTTCGAAATCGACGGCAAGAGCTATCGCCTCGATGCCGTGTCTGAGAAAGGCGAGCCTAAATTCTTCATGATCTTCGCTGATGATACGCGCGGGAAAGAAACCTACGGCGCCGGCCGTTATCTCTACGTCGACCCGCCCGACGCAGCGGGCCATGTCGTGATCGATTTCAACAAAGCCTACAGCCCGCCGTGCGCGTTCACGAACTACGCCACGTGTCCGTTACCGCCGAAGCAAAACATCCTGCCGGTGGCAATTGAGGCAGGGGAGAAATTCAAAGGGCATCCGGGTTGATTACTTTGGAGTGCGCTGACTTGTCAGCGCTTTGCCAAAACAAAAATCGGGGACAAGTCGCCGCACTCCAAAAATTCGGATTGTAAAAAGTTGTAAATTTAGCCCGGCTAATCTCGCCTCTCCTTGCCGCCACGCCGCGCCGCGTTACATAATGCGCGCCAAATTCAACCAAGGAGTGCCCGCTATGAAAGCTTTCGGACGAATCTCTCTTTTGCTGTCAACTTTTACCTTTGCTCTGATGACTGCCGGCTTCGTGTCGGCGCAACAACCGCAAGTCCAGATCAAGCCGATCCGCCCCAGCCAAAAGGCGAGCGTGATGCAGACCATCGGCGTCACGGATATCACGATCACTTACAGCCGCCCCGCGGTGAAAGGCCGCACGATTTTCGCTGACGCTCCTGCTTCGATGGAGGAGCGGGCGAAAGGCGAAGCAACTCTCGACGATCAAAACCAGCGCAAGCCAGGCGAACCGATCGTTCCCTACAACCACATCTGGCGGGCGGGCGCTAATGAAGCGACGCTGTTCCAGGTCACCGACGACGTTTTGATCAACGGTCAGCCCCTGAAAGCCGGCGCGTACAGCCTGCATACAGTGCCGGGCAAAGAGGAATGGACGATCATCTTTAACAGCGACCCCGGACAGTGGGGCAGCTTTGCTTATGACAATAAGAAGGATGTGCTGCGCGTGAAGACTAAACCGCAGACATCGGCGGACAACCAGGAATGGCTGATGTTCAACTTCGATCCGGTTACTGAGACCTCTGCGCAGGTGAATATCCGCTGGGAGAAAGTGAAGGTCCCGTTTACCGTTGAAGTGAAAGACATCAAGGCACTGTGGCGGTCAAAGGCCGACGCGCTCATCGCCGCTAATCCAACGAACGAGCAATTGCCGCGGCAGGTGGCATTGACTTACCTGAACGACAAAAACTATGACGAGGCCCTGAAGTTCATCGACCAGTCGATCAAAGTGAAAGAGACTTTCCAAAATCTGTCGTCAAAAGCGAACATCCTCTGGGCGGCTGGTAAGAAGGAGGAAGCGTTAACAGCTGCCGACGCCGCGATTGCCAAAGGCAAGGCTGACAAAGTTGACACGGCAGCATTTGAAAAGCGTGTGGCTGGTTGGAAGACGGCGAAGACCTAGTTGCGAAAGTACTCGCTTTTCATTCACACCTCGCTTCAGCGAGGTGTTGGAGAGTGCGAAGGAATCCAACAGCCGTTTCAACGGCTTCCCACAAACCGTTGAAACGGTTTCATTTCTCACCAAGTCGGCTTTGCCACCTTGCTGAAGCAAGGTGTTAATGAGATGTCTCCCGGGAAATGTTTCAGTCCTGAAACCTCCGGTCCGTTTCTGCGTAAAAAGTTGTAGTCTTGCGTAAGAAATTCTTATGCCTTTCCTCGAAGCTCTCAAACTCGCTCTCGCCGCCATTCTCGGTCATAAGCTGCGCTCTTTTTTGACGCTGCTGGGCGTGATCTTCGGAGTCGCTACGGTCATCGTGGTGGTCTCGTTAATTGAAGGCTTCAACGCTTACGTTGACGAAAAAATCGCGGACATCGGCACCAACGCTTTTGCGGTCAGAAAATACTCCATTGACGACTTTTCCAGTGTAGAAGCACTGAACGCTGCGCGGCGGCGCAACAAAGACATTCGCCTGGACGATGTTGAAGCGTTGCGAACGCACGGCGGCGCGATTCGTGAAGTGGGAGCAAAAGCCGACAGACTCGGTGAAGTTAAGTACGGCCCGACCACGCTCTCACGAATCCATATCAGCGCCACCACCGCCAACATTGCCGACATCGAGCGACTCGAGGCCTCAGTGGGACGCTATTTCAGCAAGGGCGAAGACGACACCCGCCGGACCGTCGCTTTCATCGGATCCGATGTGGCGGAAAAGTTATTCCCTCGATCGAATCCGATCGGCGAAACCATTCGCCTCGACGGCCACTCGTTCCAGGTGATCGGAGTGGGCAAAACACTCGGCTCAGTTTTCGGCCAGTCACGTGACAAATACGTGGCGGTCCCGCTTTCAACTTTTCTGGCGCTGTACGGCTCGCGCCGATCATTAAGCGTGGCCGTGACTTCTGTTAGCGAGGCCTCTTATCAGGATGCGATCGACGAAGCGCGGACGGTAATGCGAATTCGGCGACAACTGGCGCCAAACGAAAAAGACAATTTCGGCATCATCACGCCCAGCGCGATTAACGAGCTGCGCGACAAGATCTTCGGCACAATTCAAGTGGCCGCCGTGGGCGTGACGTCGATCTCGCTCGTCGTCGGCGGTATCGTGATCATGAATATCATGCTTGTAAGCGTGACTGAGCGCACCAAAGAAATAGGTTTGCGAAAAAGTATCGGCGCGCGGCGCGGAGATATCCTGAAGCAGTTTCTCGCCGAATCTACTTTGCTTTCACTTTTCGGAGGCGCCATCGGCATCAGCATCGCGCACGGGCTTGCCAAGCTGGTGGCGGTGTTAACGCCCGTACCGACCGCCTTGCCGTGGCTGGCAGTAACCGCGGCGCTTGTCGTGTCAGGTTCAGTAGGTTTGATTTCGGGTGTCTATCCGGCGTGGCGCGCGGCGCGGCTCGATCCGATCGAAGCGCTGCGCGCGGAAACATGAGAACGTCAGTCGTCCGTTGTTAGTTGTCCGTCGCAACTCACTACTGACTCTTGACTACTGACCAATAATGAAACTCTTTCGTTCCGACCTGATTGAAAATCTCAAGATGGCGCTCGACACCCTGCGCCAGCACAAGCTGCGTTCGCTGTTGACCATCCTCGGCGTCGTCATCGGCACCATGACGGTGATTGTGATCGCCGCGTTTGTTTCCGGAATCGACACACGCGTCTCGAAAGAGATCGAATCGTTCGGCACCAACTCGATCTACATCTACCGTTTCGATCCGGGTTTCAACTTCAATCCCAGCCAGGAAGAGCGGATGCGTAAACCGCTTAGCTATGAAGATACGCTGGCGATTCAAAACGAATGCCCCTCAGTGATTTACGCAGCCGCCTTCATGTCGCCGGTGGACTTTTTTGGCGGCCCGTTCACTGAGCGCGTCAACGTGCGTTACCAGTCAATTGAAATGTCGAACGCGGCCGTGCAGGGTGCGTCGCCTTCCTATTTCAAGATGGGCGTGACGAACATCGGCGAAGGCCGTTACTTCACTGAAGAGGACAACGCGCGGCACGCAAATGTGGTGGTCATTGGCCGTGATGTCGCCAACACGTTGTTTCCTTTCTCGACCGCGGTTGATCAGAACGTCACTATCAACGGGCGCAGTTACCGCGTGGTGGGGGTGCTGGCCGAACGCGATGTATTCCTGGTCGGCGCTGAAGATCCCAACAACGAAAACAAAGCGGTGTACATGCCTTACCTGACGCTGCGCAAACTCTATCCGGACGTGAACGACAACTTCGTCATGGCCCAGGCGCGTCCCGGAAAGATGGAGGACGCCGTCGAAGAGGTGCGCGAACTGCTGCGGCGGCGACGCAAAGTTGCGTTTGGCGCGCCCGATAACTTCGGCATCTCGACTTCGGATCAAATCATTACGCAATTTCAGGCGATCACCGGCGGCGTTTTTGCTTTGATGGTAGCCATCTCCAGCGTCGGTCTGCTGATCGGAGGCATCGGCGTGATGAACATCATGCTGGTGAGCGTGACTGAGCGCACGCGCGAGATCGGCGTGCGCAAAGCCATGGGCGCACGCCGCCGTGACATCGTTGTTCAGTTTCTGATCGAAGCGGCAACGCTGACTGGTCTGGGCGGCTTGTTGGGAATCCTGGCGGGATCGGGCATCGCGCTGCTGATCAAAATGATTATGCCGACTTACATTCCGCCGTGGTCGCCGATGGTTGGATTTATTGTCTCAGTCGGACTGGGCGTCATTTTCGGATTATGGCCGGCATGGAAAGCCGCGCGTCTTAATCCGATCGAAGCGTTGCGCTACGAGTAAGTTACTTCTTCGGCTTTGCTTCGCCCCGCGCGTTCCTAATCTCATCGACTATTTTTTCCGCGAGCATTGGCGCCGCAGCGTTGCCGTCAAATGCCGTTACTTTGCCTGTTGCCAGAAGGATTCCCGTCGCGCGATGGGTAATCTTGTAAGTAAAGGTGTAAGTAAAGAGCGGCCGATCGATGCTGATATCGACGTCGGCGATGTTGCGCTTGTCCCAGCCGTCTACGATGGCCAACTGCCAGGCATTAGTCTCGCTGCGTTGACGCAAGGCATTCTGCATTTGCACGGCATCAAAGAACGTGGTGTCCGAATCGATGTAAAGTAAGCGGGCGCGACTCAGTAGAGTTCGCGGACTTGTCTCGGCTATTTTCGCCGACTCTTCCGCCGCCAACTTTTCTTCAGCCGCTTTGCGCAGGGCCTTTTCTTTCATGTCGTTGGCCACGCGTTCCTCGACGGTCATTGCCGGACGCACAGTGACGGTGATGTCTTGCGTTGTAGTTTGGGCCGATGCGATTCCGATGGCGGTTAGCAGAAAGCTCAACGCGAAAACGATTCTTAGAATGCCTTTATTCATCTCTTTGACTCCTTCAGATAGAATGACGCCTTGTTCGCGTCGCTTTTCAAAACCTGAAATCAACATGGCAACGCTCGTGCCGTCGCGATGCTGGTTGCAAAAACGCGAATTACATTGGGCTTCAAACAACTTTAATTTCGACACCGGGTTTGCTTGATGCAAACCAAGCGACCCAGTTGGAGCTTTATTGCTGCACCTCTCTTTATTGGAATAAGGATTCGGAAAAATGAAAATTAGCTTCGCGCGTGTATCTCTTGTCTGCTGTCTATTATCTCTGCTGGTTCCAAAGATCGTTTTGGGCCAGGCCCAGCCGGCGGCGCCGCTTAAGCCATTTGATCTCACGGTTGACAGCATCATGCGCGGCCCGCGGCTCGTGGGCTATCCGCCAACGGGAGTTTATTGGTCACAAGATGGGCGCCAGGTCTACTTTCGCTGGAAGAGGGCGGATGAGCCGCGGACCAAGCCGACCAGCCTCTATGTCGTCAATCGCGATGGCAGCGGCCTGAGGCGTTTGTCTGACGAAGAAGCAAGACAGGCACCGCCGGCAAATGGAGAGCTTTCGAAAGACAAGACGATGACTGTCTTTTCGGATGAAGGTGACATCTTCATCTATGACCAGGTCAAGAACGCCAGACGAGCAATCACCAAAACTGTTGACGCCGAAACTAATCCGCATTTCACTTTCGATCAGAAGAACATCTATTTCACCCGTCAAAACAATCTTTTTGTGATGGCGCTGGATAATGGAATGCTGCAACAGCTTACCGATATTCGTATCGGCGCAGTTCCTTCGCCCACCTCCTCACCCAGAGGCACTGACAGCCAGGAGTATCTAAAAAAAGAAGAGCGCGCCTTGATCGACGCGGTGCGCGAGCGCGCGGAGCAACGCGAGGAGCAGGAAAAGAAACGCAAGGAACGCGAGAAGCGCAAGCCCCTTAGTGTCCCGACCGGACAAAGCGTAGGCGCTCTCTTGCTTTCGCCCGACGGTAAATATGTGGTGGCCACCATCAGTGAGCCGGCGACGGGCGCCAAAAATATTATTGTTCCGAATTACGTTACTGAGTCGGCTTATACAGAGAACATTCCCGGCCGGTCGAAAGTTGGAGATGTTCAGGGGCGAACGCGCCTCGTGATTATCGATGTGGAAACCGGCGACACCCGAAACATCGATCACGGTCAGAAGCTGCCGGCAACGCCGCCGACGCCGCGAACTGAAGCCAACGCAACTGAGCGGTCCCAACGCGAACGCGGTGAGAGTGGCGCCCAAAGCGAGGCTCAGCGCACCGCGACGCCTCAGCCAAAGGATCGCGATGTACAGCTCGCCCAGGTCAACTGGTCCGATGACGGCAAGAACGCCGTGTTGATGGCGTATGCCGCCGATAACAAGGACCGCTGGATCCTGCTGCTTGATCCGGCCACCGGTAAAACGAAAGTGCTCGCAAACGTGCACGACGACGCGTGGGTCGATGGACCGGGAGAAACCACGCTGGACTGGCTGCCGGATAACACTCACGTTTATTTCGAGTCTGAGCGCGACGGCTGGGCGCACCTTTATTCAGTTTCAATCGCCGGTGGAGAGCCGGCTCAACTGACGTCGGGACAGTTTGAAGTTTCAGAGGTGCGGTTGTCGGCTGACAAGACCAGGTTCTATTTCACTTCGAGCGAGGGCAGTCTTTTTCAACGGCACCTGTATTCCATGTCGACAAATGGAGGCGCGCGCACGCAAATCACCACGATGCCTGGAGAGAACCAGGTGGATATTTCTCCTGATGAAAAAATGCTTGCGGTGATTCGTTCATACAGCAACAAGCCGCCTGAGCTTTATCTGCAAAAGTTTGGAGAGCCACGCGCCGATCCGGCGAGCATGGCCGGCATCACTCAGATTACCAATTCCCCCACGCCGGAATTCCTCAGTCATGATTGGATTGATCCACGCCTGGTGAGCTTCAAAGCCCGAGACGGGGCGACGGTCTGGGGACGCCTGTATATCTCCTCCAATCACAAGCCCGGCGGCCCCGCAGTATTATTTGTGCACGGCGCCGGTTATTTGCAGAACGTGCATCGCTGGTGGAGTTACTACTACCGCGAATTCATGTTCAATCATCTCCTGATGGAGCGTGGCTTTGTGGTGCTCGACATCGATTATCGTGGCAGCGCCGGTTATGGGCGCGACTGGCGCACGGGAATTTATCGGCACATGGGTGGCAAAGACCTGACTGACCACGTGGACGCCGTAAAGTTTTTGGAGAACGAGTTTGGCATCGATCCGAAACGCGTGGGACTTTATGGCGGCAGCTACGGCGGATTCATCACGCTGATGGCCTTGTTCACGCAACCGGATGTCTTTGCCGCGGGCGCGGCGTTGCGGCCGGTAACGGACTGGGCCCATTACAATCAGCCCTACACTTCGAACATTCTCAATCTGCCGCAGAACGATCCTGAGGCATATAAGCGAAGCTCACCGATTTATTTTGCGAACGGATTGAAAGGCGCGTTGCTGATCTGTCATGGCATGGTGGATGTGAATGTGAACTATCAGGACACCGTGCGGCTCACGGAAAAGCTTATCGAACTCCGCAAAGAGAACTGGGAAGTCGCGCCCTATCCTGTCGAGGACCATGGTTTTGAGCGCGAGGAGAGTTGGGCTGACGAATACAAACGGATTTTGAAATTATTTGTAACCAATCTTAAGCCGGATGAACGGAGAGCGCCACCCACAAAACGTCGACCGAAAATATGAATGACCTGTAAGCGAGTGGCGGCTTCGCCGCAGCACATCATGCGTCAAACTCTTCTAGCTCTGGCTGTCATTCTAACTGTTAATACCAGCGGGTCACCCGATACACCACAGAGTGTCCAAAACCCGCGTTACCCGGCTCACTGGTGGAAGATTATCGACGATCCCAGAAAACCTGATTGGGAAATCCTGCCGCAGGAAGCGCGCCCCGGCGAGGTAATTCTTTCAAAACGAAACGAACTAGGGCTGCTGTCAAACTTTGCAGCGACTCCTTTTGTCTTTCATAGCAAACATTATGCAAGCCTCGAAGGATTTTGGCAGGCGATGCTTTATCCGGAAGGACGTAACGATCCGCGCGCGAAGTTTCCGGGTCTCGAGTGGCAGTACACACGCGATCAGGTGGCACAGATGACGATGTTCGAAGCGAAGCGCGCGGGCGATCTCGCCGAAGCAAACATGAAAAAGATGGGAATCACTTGGGTGAGCTTTGTAGGAAAGCGGTTCCCTTATCGGCCGGCAAAACCGGGCCGGCATTACCGTCTGATTGTTTTGGCGACCTGGGCGAAAGTAAATCAGAATCCTGAGGTGAAGAAGATTTTGCTTTCGACCGGCGATCTGATTTTGAAACCGGATCACCATGAGGAACCGAACGCACCAGCAGCGTGGCGGTATTTTGAAATTTGGATGAAGATTCGCGGAGACTTGCGCGCAAAACATTAGCGACGCGATCGAGAATCACTTCCACATGCAAGTCTTTCACATTCACTTCGTTCAATCTGCAAATGCGTAAATTCTTTCTTGCCTGCTGCATATTTCTGCTTGCCTCGGCAGTTACATTTGCGCAACGGGGAAATCGTCCTGACTCAGCCACGCTTCGCTCGAAATTCATTAGTGCTGTGGGCGGGCACTTCGAGCTTATTAAAGACGAAATCAAGTCGCAGCCGGTCGAACGAGGCGGTGGGACTTACTGGCTGGCTTATGCCAACCCGAAAGGCCCCGGGCATTTCGCTTTGCAGTACCGGTTCAAGGATAACGACGGATTCAATTCTCACTCAGAGCGCGAAATTTCCTTCGGTGTCGGCGCGCAAGGTTGCCGGCGTGGCCCACCGGACGCTGGAGTTTATAGCCGGTTTTGTGTGGGTGATACGATCATCATTCCCTTCCTCTGGCAACCCTCAACTGAGCATGAGTTTAAACTGAAAGCCATCCTACCAGCCGAAGGCGAAGACACGCGCACCTTTGAAGAAAAGTACCCCGAAACTCGCGATCAGGGATTGGACAAAACGCCGGTAGACAATCCGGCGGAGAGTTTGAAGTATGTCGGCCGTCGCGCCCATAAAATGCTGCACCGAATTCCGGGTTACACCTTGAACCTGATCGCCGACTTCGAAGCGGTAAAGCCGGGAAAGTTTAACTTAGTAGTCAGTTCTGCTTCGCCAGCGGTTGCGCTCGGTAAAACACCGGAAGGCAGTGTCCCGATCATCATAGTGGCACGCGGCACGCCGGTGACATTAATTGCCGGGAGCGAACAGGAAAGACATTTCACGATGGGTGCTAACGGGGAATACTTGTCTTCGACCAGCGGTAATAACTACATGACGAATCTCATCGTGCTGCAACCCGGCGATCGGATTTCGCTGAGTTACTTTGGCGCAAAACGGGGACCAGAATACGAACGGTCCGGTTATGCTCGTTCAGGCGGCGTCGATCCGGCCGAGAGCCTCAAGCCGGTGATTAGCGTGCATCCTTTCGCGCTCGACAAGACGTGGGAGTTTTCTGAGTGGTTGGTAGATCACCTGCCCTAGACGCGGCGCGGTTGACCCACCCGCTGACGCAGGTGGTACTGACCTCATCGAGCCGATCGTTTCCCGATCGCCTCAAATCTCACATTTCCGATTCGGTACCTGCGCCAGTCTTTGTAATCAAAGTGCCACCATTCGGCTTCGTAAACGGTGAAGCCTTCCGCTTCCATCGTCTTGCGCAAGAGGTTTCGATGCCACCGCTGCAAGGAAGTGCCGCCGGGATAATCGGGATAGGCGCGCACGGTGGTCTCGTCGTAAGTGCTCACCATCTCGACCGGCTTTTTCGTCTTTAAGTCATAGAGAGTCAGATCAACTGCACAGCCCCGGTTGTGACGTGAGCCTTTCGCAGGATCGGCGACAAAGATTTTTTTGTCAGAGGGTGTTGCATCCCAGAAAACTTTGGTCACATACCACGGCCGGTAGGCGTCGTGCACCAGCAAGCCATAGCCAAGTTGTTTCAATTTGTGATTGACGCGCAGGAGCGCTTCGGCGGCCGGTCGCTGCATGAACGCGCGGCTTTGAGAATAAAACTTCGTGCCGAGAAAGTTGTTGGTAGTCGCGTAACGAATTTCCAGCCTGATGGTTGGATCTATCTTCGTTAATTCGACGAGGTCTGCATGAAGAAAGTCTCCAGTTTCCTGCGGCGCCTGTGCGGCCAGCGCTTCTTTCATCAACTCGGCCACCGGGCGCACCGGCGTAATGCGTAGCTGATTCCCGGTTTCAGGCTCGATCTGCCGGCGCTTCAGAGCGAACCCATCAATCGTAACCTGCGTCGCCCGTCCCCTGGCGTCTCGGCTAAAGACGAACACATCGTAACCCGGCGCCGAAGACGCGCCTTTGAAAACATCCCTTCCAATTTCGTTGAGCAGTTCGCGCTCTGCCCGCTCGTGATGAGCGCGAAGCTGTCCGTCCATCTCGAAAATGATCAGGATGTCATTATCCGGACCGTACTCACCGATCAGGCCGCGGAAACGGAGGGGCGCGGGTGGAGGCTTTGGCGGTACTGCAGATAATGAAGCCCGGCTTTGTTGGTACTGAAGTGTGAGAGAACGCTTCGAAGCAGTCGAAGCGTTCGGGGCAACAAACGCCGAGCAAGTGATTAGCGTTAGAAGCGCAAGCGAAACGAAACAGGTGGTTGGTCGGGGTAGAGACGATCGCATGCCTATTCTCAGAACCAGTCTAGATACGGCTTCGCCAGAGTCGTTCATGGCGGGCGGCGTGAATTACTGCGGCAATAACGACAGTCCGTTCGCCTTCTAATACTTCATAAATGACTCGATACGGAAATCGTTCGGATATCGCCAACGGATGTTTTTGATCGGATGCCGCCGGCAATGTAAGAGTGGATTTGTTTCAAGAGCACTTAAGACTGATAGAATGTCTTCGATGAATTCGTCCCCTAGACCAGTCCGCTGAGTGTCATACCACTCCGCCGCTTCAATTATGTCGTCTTCCGCCTCTGGACGCGCAACGACTTGCCATCTCATGATTTTGTGCGCGAGCGCAAACGGTTCTTCATTTCAGCCAACGGCTCAGAAGAACTCGGATCGGCGTGGTGTTCTTGTAGGCGCTCTTCAACCAATTCTTCATCGGCAAGCGACAAAGGCGGGTCATCCAACTCCAAAGCACGGCGAATCAGGATCTGCCGCTCTTCAATAGTGAGACGGGGAAGTTCATCTATGACTTCGTTAAAACTCATGGTGCTAGCTTATTGGCCGCCAGAGTAGAATGCAAAGGTAATCGGAGACGCACTTGTGAAAGACATCAGATTTTTTGCAAAGCCTCAATATCAAGAGAGCCATGCTCTCATAATAGGCATCGACAATTACATAAACGCGTCGCCCTTATCGTACGCAGTGAGCGACGCAAGCGCAATCCGAGACATTTTGACGAATGACCTTGGGTTTCCTGCTTCCAACATTGATTATCTTACCGACGGCGAAGCCACCAAATCGAATATCTTGAAGTCTTTCATGCGATTCGCCGCTGATGATATCGAATTGGATGATCGAATCTTTGTTTTCTTCGCGGGTCACGGACATACCCGGATTGGGAACCGTGGCGAGGTCGGATATCTCGTCAGCTACGACTCTGACCCGAACGATCTTTCAACTTATGTTCGGTGGGATGAGCTAACTCGCAATTCCGAACTGATCCGCGCAAAACACATGCTTTTCATCATGGATGCTTGTTACGGCGGCTTGGCATTGACAAGAGGGCTGCATGTAGGGAGCGCGCGTTTCCTCAAGGACATGATGGTTCGATATTCGCGTCAGGTGTTAACAGCGGGAAAGGCCGATGAGGTCGTTGCTGATTCGGGTGGGCCCTTACCTGAACACTCTATTTTCACTGGACACTTGATCGAAGGGCTACGAGGTAAGGCCGCCGCAACAACTGGCGTGATTACGGCTAACGCATTGATGGCCTATGTTTACCAGTGTGTGGCTAACGACCAGAATTCTAACCAAACCCCTCACTACGGTTATTTCGATGGTGACGGAGATTTTGTTTTCGCAGCTCCAGAACCGGCTAATGACGCGGGACCTGAAAAGAAAGGCATTGATGAGCTAATCGTGATTCCCTATATAGAAAGTGAAAGCGAGCAAGTCACGATTGAAGAGAAAATCTCGACTGTAAAAACACTCCTTGCCGACGAATCGTCGTCAATAAAACTTCATGACTTCCTGATTCAGGAAGTCCGCGGTTTCTATCGGAAACAAGTGAAGACAACTTCCCATCCCAACTTTCGCATAACGAATTTAAGGAAAGAATTGGTAAGTATGAAGCTTCCGTTTTCGATCTTGGCTCAGTTCTCGCCTGCACGGCTTATTGGGCGAGGTCAGACCACAAACAGATACTTCAGAAAGTCCTTTCCCGATCCACCGACCGGCTAGCAGAGGAAAAGGGAAATTGGATCCAATTACGCTGGTACCCAATTCTTGTTCTGTTTTACTTCGCCGGCGTTGGAGCCGTGGCAGCACGCAGATATGACTCTTTAGCCAATGTGTTTTACGCACGGGTGATAGAGATTGATTATCTTCAGATTGAACGTCCGTTGGTCCAATCGGTAGCTAGGCGTATACCACGCCTCAGCGAAATATTTGGATGGATCAAGAAGGATGAAGAGTTACACTTACCGCTGAGTGAACATCTTTATAAAACCATACAACCGCCGCTGGATGATGTTTTGTTTCTTAGCAGAGATTACGAGGCTTGTTTCGACGAATTTGAAATGCTGTTTACTTTAGTCGTTGCTGATCTGAAAGAGGGATCTGCAACTCCTTCAGCCTTCCTTGGACGGTTTGGGTGGAAAAACGCTGACGAGCATAACAGTCCGTACATAAAACTAAAGAAGCGCGCTGAGGCTGAAGGTAATGCGTGGGAGCCGATCAAGAATGGTCTATTTGGTGGCAGCCTTGGCAGATTTCGCGCTGCGGCTCAGGTGATAGACAAACGATTGTCAGCGGTTGGATGGGACTAACAAAGTGATTTGCAGCCGTTAGTCCTTCCAATAACCACTCCATTCTTCATTAAACACAACCCGCTCCATGGCATGAATGTCTTTGAGCGGATCGCCGTTGACCGCGA
>DATENS010000165.1:0-21999 GCA_035274925.1 Pyrinomonadaceae bacterium
AGAAGGTATCAGAGACTGAGATATGACCACTGATGCGGGGGATTCTGACGGTCAAGCGGGAACTAACGGCAATTGTCAGGATCGCCAGCACGGCGAAACGCAAATCCAGCTCAGCAAACGGCAAATGGATTAGGGAATAAATCACCGCGAGAATACCGACGGCAATTACCAACAGCATGTACGCTTGCTTCAAACGTGTTCGATTCATGATTCTCTCCCGTATCGATTTGGGGCCTAACCTGATCGGGCGTGCAGTCATTTCCCGTCCTGCTTTTCGTGCAAAAAAATCGTTTGTTGGACGCCACAAGGAATAAATGCCGCCTTCTGAAAGAATCTTTGCGCCCGGCGCTGCACTTCATTCACCAGGACGCAAACCGCTCTCGTTCGCCGCAGCAGTTCGCGCGACATTTGCGACACGCATCGTGAGCCATATCCTTTGCCGCGTTCGTTCGGATTAACGTAAACGCCTTCGATGTAACAGACATCGGGTGTGTCGCTAATAACGTCAGCCTTGAAAACGACGCCACCATTTCTAATCCAAACCCAAACCCGGCGTTGTGCGATCCGGCGGAGGCAGCGGAGTCGAAATCCCTCCGGGTCTACGTTCAAGGGATTCACACCGCTCTCTGTTAATGCCAACTCGGCGTGCACGGACATCACGGAAGCGAGATCGTTGTTATCAGCGCGACGAAGGTCGAGCACGGGCTGCAATTGTTCGGCCGGCGAAGTCATCTCCAACAGCAATCCGCGGCAAAACAAGCGTGGAAGCTGGCCGCCGGGCGAGTAGTACTTCCAGAAGTCCTGGACCAACTTTTCTTCACCCATAATTACGTGCGTTCTATGGTGCTGCTGAGCCAGCGAGGCGAGTATCTTCGTCGCGGCGACGCTTCGCGCATCAAGGAATATTCCGTGCCCGAGTAAGGCCACACCTTCCAGTTTGTGATCGTTGTCTCGACAGCCGTAGAAAGTTCCCCGATTAAGACCGCTTTCCAGTCCGTTATCGCGAATGAGGCCGTTCATCACAAAAGATTGGCGCGGCCGTTCTTCGAGGAACCTGAGCACTTCGCCAATATCTTTATCAGTCATCCGGCAGGCCGTCAGAGATCGGCCGGGAAGAGACAAAGATGCCGCAAGCGGCTGTGACTCTTTCACTTTTGCTGATTGGGGAATCATTTCGCTCCTTGAGTCTTAAGAACGCGAGAACCGTCGGGTATTTTTCAATCAGTACTTTAGACAATCGACTCCGGCATCGACCTTGACATTCAGCACGCTTGTCGGATCACCCTTTGTTGTTGCTGACATCGCTTGAGCGACGGAATCGCGCCCGAAGGCAACATCACTACTCAGAATGCCGTCGCTGACAACCACGCCGTCACTAACCACGACTCCATTGCTGAGCAATATGCCGAAATTCAGGAAGAGTGCGCCGCTCCCGAGGATGGTGCCATCGCTGACCACAACGCCATCGCTGACCACGACCCCACCGCTGACCACGACCCCATCGCTGACCACGACTCCGTCACCCATCAAATATCCCAATCCGTAATTAGGTTGGTATCTGGTAATCAGCTCGTTTCCGGTGGCGAAGTTATGTTTGAAAATTACTCCTTGCGACCAGCTGAATGTGTGGCCGGCGATGGTTGTTTGCGGGACCGGCGGAGTTGCAGTTGTGAGGAGCGGCGTGCCGGCAATCGTGCACTGGCCCAAATCCGTGCGCATCATTCGCGCCGCGCGCACCGCCCCCTCAATATTGATCTGACCGGCGCCTTGTTCGAGCATGTTGTGGCCGGCGAGCGGCTGCGCCGTGTACATGAGCAGGGCCTTGATCATGTTGGGAGTTAATGAAGGATTGGCGTGCAAAAGCAAAGCGGCCGCTCCCGCCGCTACCGGCGTCGCCATCGAGGAACCGTTCATGTACATCATCCGGCGGCCGTCGACGGGACTGACGCCGGCATCCAAAGCCGGATTTTGAGTCACGAGGTAATTATTGGCGGCTTCCGCATAGATAAGTTTGTTGCCGGGTGCAACGATGTCTGGCTTGATAAGGTGGTCGTAATGCCTCACACCTAACTCATCGACCCATCCGCTCCGCGTCGGGCCGCGCGAGCTGTAACTCGTCATCGCATCATCACCGCGCCCGTCAGTGCCGAAAGTGTTCGCCGCGCCTACAGTGAGGGCGGAAGGCTCGTTACCGGGCGAATGAATCTGCCCGTAGACTTTTTGCCCGCTGGCGTTGACGCCGTTGTTGCCCGCGGCGGCAACGACCACAACGCCAAGGTCGACCAGACGGCGAACGGCGCGACAAATGGGATCGTTCCTGTAAGAGTCGATGGCCGGGGCGCCCAGGCTCATATTGACGACGCGAATGTTGTGGGTCGAGCGATTTGCGATTACCCAGTCGAGGGCACTCAGAACTGCTGAGACATTTCCCAGACCAGTTGCTCCCAGTACGCGCAGATTGATCAGGTTCACGTTCGGAGCAATGCCCGTATACTGCGCATTCGAAATGCGCCCATTGCCGCCCGCTATTGAAGCGACATGTGTGCCGTGGCCGTAGGGATCATCAACTCGGCCTTCGCCGGTAAAGTCACGGTTTACAATTACACGTTGGTTGTTACTGCGATCGAGGAATGCGGTGTGATTAGTGTCGATTCCCGAATCCAAAATGGCAATGCCGATGCCTGATCCATCTAAGCCGGCAGTATTCGTGCCGTTTGTGGCGCGTATCGCATCTGCTCCGGATGTGGCCGTAACGTGGCCAAAGGCGATGTTGGAGCGGTCCGGAGAAACAAAAGCAACCTCCGGCCGTGCGGCGAGGGCTTCGGCCGCATTCGCGGCCACTTCAATTACATGCGCGTTGAGGTTCTTGAACTTTGCTTTTACACGCCCGGCGTGTTTTGAGACCTCTGATTCGAATGCAGTACCGGGTATTTGCTTGAATTGAATTATGACGCTGACGCGCTCATTCGAATGTGAACCGTGCGCCGCCTGGACCAGGTCAGCCGAAATCTTTGCAGTGGACCGCAGGGCCGGAGGCGCCGCACCGTTCGGGTTGGGGAATACTACGCTCAAGAGAAAAGCGAGCGGAAGAAAGAGAGAAATCCATCTTACGGTGGGGCTACCGTTGTTCATTGACACCTCGTTTCTCGGACGATTTCAGAACCAAACGCGGGGAGGGCTAATTCCGAAGTCGCACGTGATACGTTTTTTGAAGGAAACGTATCTACCTGATTGAGTTTGAAATTTAGCTAAACCCGTCGGGAAGGCCCAGCGAAAACATCACTGGAAAACGAGAGAGGGCGATAGTATTCCAAGGTTTTATTCCGCCGTCAAATTTTCCAGGACAAGTTACTAGCGCATGCACAAAGTGTCGTCGCCGCCGGTGAGGACGGACTGTGGCTGCAACCAGGTGTCGCCCACCATGATTCCGTCGCCAACGATTATTCCGTCACCCACCATGATCCCGTCGCCCACGATGATTCCGTCAGGCAGCATCAGGCCATCACCCAATAACAGGGCGAAATCAAGAAACAGCGTCCCCCCACCCAGCGTCGTACCGTTGCTGGTGATTAGGCCGGATCCGAGCACGAGACCGCCCGTCATTCGAGTGGAATCAATGCTCTGGCTGGAAAGCGTCTCAATGACGCCGTCACTGAGTACGAAGCCAACGCCGTAGACCTTCTGATATTTGGTAATCAGATTGGTTCCAGTCGCAAACCCGTGGTTTAAGACTATTCCCCGAGCCCAGGAAAAGCTTTCCCCGTTCATGCTTGTTTGTTCCGCCGGCGCCGCCGTCGTTAGGAGCGTAGCCCCTAGTGGAGTGAAATTCGTCAGGTCTCCCCGAACCAGCTTGGCGAGTCGCATTGCTCCTTCGACATTGAGCTCTCCCGCTCCCTGCTCAAGCGTGTTGGCTCCGAGAAGAGGCTGGGCCGTGTACATCAGAATTGCTTTTACCAAACTGGGAGTCAGGCTGGGATTTGCCTGCAGCATCAATGCGACTGTGCCGGTCACAATCGGACTCGCCATTGACGAGCCACTGAGATACATCATCCGGCGGCTGGGAATGCTCTCGTTGGCAGCGTTGAGCTCGGGATGAACCGACAACAGATAGTTTTCAAAGGCCGCCGCGCCGACGATTCGATTTCCCGGGGCGACCAGGTCAGGCTTGACCAGGTTGTCGTAGTGAGCGACGCCGTTAACGTCTAACCAAAAGCTCCGCGTTGGGCCGCGCGAGCTATAACTCGTGATCGTGTCGTCACTGCGGGAATCGCTTCCGAAAGTGTTCGCCGCGCCCACGGTAATTGCCGAAGACTCGTTGCCTGGGGAATGAATTTGCCCATAAACCTTTTGACCATTGACTGATTTGCCGTTATTTCCGGCCGCGGCAATTACCACTATGCCCGCGTCCGTTAACTGACGGACTGCGCGGCAAAGCGGATCGTCCAAATAAGAATCGATTGCCGGAGTTCCGATGCTCAAGTTAACGACGCGGATGTTGTAGAGCGAGTGATAGGTCATCACCCAATCGAGCGCCGCTAACAAACCGGATGTGTTCCCCGCGCCTCCGGAATTGAGAACTCGTAGGTTGATAATGTTGGCATTTGAAGCGATTCCCGTATATGCGCCGTTTGAAATTTGTTCATTACCCGCAGCAAGTGAAGCGACGTGCGTGCCGTGTCCGTAGGTGTCGGTGGTACTGCCTTCGCCGGTAAAATCGCGGCTGGCGATCACCCGGCTAACTCCCAACTGATTACGGAACGCTTGATGATTGCTATCGATGCCGGAATCAATGACCGCTATGCCGATTCCCGAGCCGTCGAATACAGTCGTCGTCGTTACCAATCCTCCGAGCAGAGTACTCGTTTGGACTCTAATTTCGTCCGTGCCGGTGGTCACATTGATATGTCCCAGGCTTGCGGCTTGCCGGTTCGGCGAGATGTATCTTACGTCGTTTGATTTTGCCAGCGCTTCTACCGCGTTAGCCGGTACATCAACCACGCGGAGATTAAGTTTTTTGAGAGTTCGAGTGATTGTTCCGCCGAGGTTCCTAATCAGCAAATCAAGGCGAGTAACAGCGGCTGGATTTGGTTGAATCACAACTGAAATACGATCTGCTTGGCCGGTGCGTATGCGCATCGCCAGGTCCGGCGAGATTTTCGCGGAGAAAGATCCTGCTTGCATCGATGGGTTAGGGCCTTGACCAGCCGAAATGGCAGTACAAGCAGCGATTAGAGAGACAACCAGCCATCTCATTCGTATACGCATCGTCGAACTCGTTTCTTCAGTTAGCAGGTTGGAAAAGAAGTTGATTGAATCGGGCTAACTTCGTATGGCGGGCGGGTTATTCGCAAAGATTATTCCGCTCGGCGAGGGCATTAGGGGTGGGCGAGCAAACACTTAAAGCAATGCCTGCGATGGAGGTGGGGATGTCATTGACACCACTGAGGAAGGCTGGCCGTGATTGCCGCGAGCACACGATTCTCTGATTGGAAAAGAGATATCGAACCCCGTGCAATTTTCGACATCTGTTCCCGGCGGCGCTGAGGCAAAATACCAGATTCCACCGACAATGCGTGGGCCATCCGATGCAATTGGTTCGTTTCGAGCCGGGTTGCTCGAATGGCACTGTCATTGCGGAGTGCGCATCCCCCGCGTCCTCAAGGACGATCGGACTCTGCCTCTCATGAGTGACGAACAAACCAGATTGCTGATTATTGACGACGACATTGAGATTCGCAGTGTTCTGCAGGAGTTTCTGGGCGGATCTTACCAATGTGTAGCCGTTGATTCCGCCGAGAGTGCATTGGCGATGCTCACGACACAACCATTTGATTTGATCATGAGCGACATCGCTATGGCCGAAATGAGTGGGCTCGAGATGGTCTCGCATATCATGAAAATCGAGCCTCAGTCTGTGATCATCATGATCAGCGGTCAGCGAACCATCGAGTCTGCAATCGACGCGATGCGGGCTGGAGCCCTTGATTACATCACTAAGCCATTCGACCTGGCCGAGGTCGCCAGCGCCGTGCGGCGCGCCCTCAACCATTCGCGGAAGAAAGAACTTCACGGGAAAAGCAGCCAACTCGAAAACGAATTGCGCCGCGCTATTAAAGAGGATGAATTCGTCGTCCATTACCAGCCGAAAGTGGCGATCGAGTCTGGAAGAGTCGTGGGCTTTGAGGCGCTGGTCCGTTGGAACCATCCAAGGTTAGGCCTGATTTCTCCGGCGGATTTCATGACCGAAGTGGAGGAAACCGGTCTGGTAAAGGAGCTAGGCGCTTCTGTCTTGCGCATGGCCTGCGACCAGGCGCGAGAGTGGCACGAAGAGGGCTTCACGCATCTTCATGTGGCCGTGAATGTTTCGGCGAAACAGGTCCAGGACGATGACTTCTTTTCCAGGGTAAGTCACATTCTCAACGACATTGGTTTTGACCCGACGAAACTTCACCTCGAGTTGACAGAGACTTCCCTGATGGACGATAGCGGAGAAACGGTGAATATGCTTACGAAGCTTCGAGAAATCGGATTAAAGATCGCCATCGACGATTTTGGCACCGGCTATTCCTCTCTCAGCTATTTGAAACGGCTGCCAATCGACTATCTGAAGCTGGACCGGTCGTTTGTCGCCGGCGCCACCACGTACCCTGAAGATGCGGCGCTGGTAATAGCGAGCATTGCCCTGGCTCATAACCTGGGATTGAAAGTTGTCGCCGAGGGCGTGGAAACGGACGCTCAATACGCCTTTCTGGGGCTGCTTCTGTGTGACGAGGCGCAGGGCTACTTATTCGGAAGACCGATGCCGCCGGAATTGCTGCGCCCCATGCTTGACGCCGAGGGCCTGGGCGCAGCCAGGCGGGCGGAAGCGAGAGACATGGCGGAACAGCTAATTCTTCCGATCTCTTCGCACCGGTCTACGGCCCTGCCGCGCTAAATGGAAGGCACGGTCTGAAGGTGTGTTGCCGGTGCATTAGCCCGACCCGTCAGGGAGGGCTCCTACTAGAATTAATGAGTTAGCCCTCCCTGACGGTCGGGCTACACTTAAATGGAATTGCCTCTTGTTTTCACCTTGAGCCGTGGCGTATATTCAAAAGCAGGAGTTGTTTCAAAAGCTCGCCAATCGACGGTCTTAGGTTAGCCCCATCGAATCCTCTCTCAACGTTTGAAGACTCAAGCGGATTTAGAACGCTTGCGAGTTTTACTGCATGCAAAACACCTCGGCCCCCAAATCGAGGACTGAAACGGACGAACGCTCGAACCTTCCGTCGGGCTTGGTTCTCCAGGACCGGTATCGAATTGTGCGCCCGCTACGCAACGGCGGCATGGGCGCCGTGTACGAAGCGATCGATTTGCGCCTCGACGCCACGGTGGCGTTGAAACAGGCGTTTTCCGCCGATCCGCGTCTGCGAAAACAGTTCGAGCAGGAAGCCCGCTTGCTGGCCCGGTTGCATCACCCGGCCCTGCCGCGAGTCAGCGATTATTTCACCGAAGGTGACCGCGTTTTTCTGGTGATGCAATTCATCGCGGGGGATGATTTGGCGGAGATCATTTCCAAACAGTCCGGCCCGTTGCCGCGAAACCAGGTGATTGCCTGGGCGGATCAACTATTGGATGCACTCATCTACTTACACACGCGCGACCGTCAGATTATTCATCGTGATATCAAGCCGCACAATTTGAAGTTGACGGCTAACGGCCGCATCGCGTTACTCGATTTCGGACTGGCCAAAGCTGAGTCGGAAACTTCTACGGTCAATTCTTCCGCCAGTGTCTTTGGGTTCACCCGGCGCTACTCACCGCCCGAGCAGATGCAGGACCAGGGCACCAGCCCACTGAGTGATATCTACGCGTTGGGAGCGACGCTTTATCATCTGGTTACCGGTGTGAAGCCGGCGGACGCGCTGGTGCGGGCAAAGGCTGTGGGACAGTCGCTGTCCGATCCGTTACAGCCGGCTAACGAGATTCATGCTGCGGTTGGACCCGAGGTGACGGCCATACTGCAACGAGCCATGGCCCTTGATCCTAATCAGCGGTTTCGCGATGCGGACGAGTTTCGCGACAGCTTGCGGAGGATCGGCCGTGACGACGTACGCGCCATTCTTGATTGGAGTGAAGTGCGTACGGTGGAAGGGAAAAACGTTTCAAATATTAACGTGACGGTCGCGGGCAAGCCGCCAACTTACGATCCGTTTGACAGCTACTCGATACTTAAGCCGGTCGAAGCGAGCTGGCTGGTTCCGAAACCGAGCCGCCGGCCTTTCATTATCGCGGCCGTCTTCGGAATGTTGCTGGTTGGTGGCGTATACGCTTTCTCAGATCCGCAGCTAATCGACTTGTCAGAAATCTCTTCCGGATATGTGAATGCCGGCGTGGCGGTACCAAAACAAACTGCAACGCACGCACCCAAGGGAGAGAACTCGCGCGTTAACAATGGCCCGGTTTCAAATTCCCGGTCGACACGCGCGCCGAAACGCGCCAAAGGTGGGCGCCAGGCTGATCACGTTACGGCTCAAGGAAAGCGTGTTAGCCAGTCGGCGCGCCATCGTTGACTCCGGCTGCTTTTGCCCGGCGTCCGATGCCTTGCGATTGAAGAATCAGATCTGCGGCCGCTTTGATCCAGGCCGGATCGCTGTTGAGGCAGGGAACCAGGGTCAGCTCATCGCCGCCCGCTTCTTTGAATTCCTGGACGCCCCGCATCCCGATCTCTTCCAACGTTTCCAAACAATCAGCGACAAACGACGGGCAAGAGACCGCGACCCTTTTGGCGCCGCGCCCGGGTAACTCTGCCAAAAGGTTTTCCAGCGACGGTCCAATCCATTCGTCCTTGCCGAACTGAGACTGGAAGCAGGTGGTGTAACGACCCGGCTCGAGCTCGAGTTCGCGCGCGATGGCCCGCGAGGTCGCGACACATTGCGCGCGATAACAGCTCTGGTTCACCGTGCCGATCTCGGCACAACAGTCAGGGCTTCCCAAACAGTGACTTCCCGAAGGGTCGATTTGTTTTATGTGACGCACCGGCACGCCGTGATAACTAAAGAGAACGTGATCAAGCTCGCGTTCGCCGATGTGTTCCTCGATCCGCTGCGCAGATGCTTTAACAAAACCGGCGTCGGCGTAGAACGGCGGCACCAAAATCGTTTCCGTAAATCCAAGTTGACGCGCTCGCTTCTTTGCTTCGACTACAGCGGTCTCGAAACTTGATTGCGTGTACTGTGGATAGAGCGGCATCACCACCAGCTGATCGACCTTGCTGGTTTTTAGCTTGGACAACGCGGCGCGGATCGAAGGGTTGCCGTAGCGCATTCCGATTTCGACAAGGTATTCGCCGCTGCGATTCAATTCATCGCTGAGTTGGGCCGCAAACCGCCTGGTATTGAACATTAGAGGCGAGCCTTCCTCTGTCTGGATCTCCTGGTAGTGTTTCGCCGAGTAATGCTTGCGACGCGGCACGATAATGCGATTGACCAGCAGCCAGCGTTTAATGTACGGCATATCCAGCACATAGCCATCCATCAGGAACTCGCGCAGGTAACGCCCGACCGCTTCCGGCGTGGCGTCGTCAGGAGTGCCGATGTTTATGAGTAAGACCCCGGTACGATTCATTTGGTAACTTCTCTTTTATTAAGTAGGCGTCAATCTTGCCTGAACCGGGGAAGAAATCCAATTCAAGGGGGAGTAAATGAAGATTGATCCCGGTTGGTGCGCTATTATCCTTTACGCAATAATGCCATCGCCGGCGGGATTATCGTGCATAACTGTTGTTGTGGCTATCGAGTGGAGGTGAGGTGCGAACAATACTGAGGCGAACGCCAATCCTGCTTATCTTCTTCGGCCTTGTGCTGATGGGGGCGCTTTGAAATAGCTTTGCTTCTTAGGCCCAGGTTCTCAATTCTCTAAATAGAAAAGGAGAAATCAAAGATGAAAAAGACTTCCGTTTTTAGTCTGGCTCTTTGTCTGCTGTTCATTGGCTGCGGAACAATTTATGGTCCGGTTAAGGAAGCCCAGGCATTTGCTGACGAAAAAGAGGACGTCATCTCACAGATGGCCAAAACGCTGGCGGCAAATCCCACCGAAGCCGGTGTTGGCGAAGCGCGAAAAATATTCGAAGCCAAGAAAGATAGCCTGAAGGCCAAGAGGGAAGCTATTAAGTCCGCGCCTCAAGGAAAAAACAACGATTGGTATAACCAGTTGATGAGAACTGAAGCCCGCCACGAGGAAATGCTAAGGGACATTGGCACCAAACTGAGCGTTGCGTGTCGCGAATGCGAAGCGAAGTGGAAGGCATTGGAAAAAGACTTTAACGAAGCGGCGAAGTATCACCAGACTTAGATCCATGCAGACTTAGACTCAGCTCTAACTATAAGGTCAGTACCATCTGCGGTCTCAGGTCGCGAGGCTTCGGTCGCCTGCTTTGCGGGCTTAGAAAAATGAAAAACTCGATCCCCGGGTTATGCTCGCTTCGCTCGTTCACCCTGGGCTACTATCTGTCGTCGCTCCGCGACTCATAGACGCAGACATTCCCAGTGAGCTGTCGGGTGAAAACAAAGGCCAAATGAAGACAACCGTAACGCTGGCTCTGCTTTTGATCTTGTGCGCTTTGCCTACCGCGCGGTCACAACCGAAGCTTAAACAAAATATTCTCGCCATATCAAATGTGACAGTAATCGATGCGACCGGCGCCCCAGCCAAGCCCAACATGACAGTGGTCGTCACCGGCGATCGCATCACTGAGATTGCTCCCACAGAAAAAGCTGCCATACCGAAGAAGGCGCAAATCATCGACGGTAAAGGCAAGTTTGTGATTCCGGGCTTGTGGGACATGCACGTTCACACGGTGTTCAAAGGCCTGCCTGAAACCTACTTCCCACTGTTCATTGCCAATGGCGTCACTGGTGTTCGTGATATGGCGGCCCTCGACGTTGGATTTTTGAAGCAGCTTCAAAAAGATGTTAACGAGGGCCGGAGGATAGGCCCGCGTATTGTGGCCGGGAAAATGGTGGATGGGCCTATACCAATTTGGCCCGGGGTGCCCATATCGATTTCCGATGAGGCGAGCGCCAGACAAGCAGTAGCGACGGTCAAAGATAGCGGTTTGGATTTTATTAAGGTCTACTCACTAGTTCCACGCCAGGCCTATTTTGCTCTGGCAGATGAAGCAAAGAAACTGAGGATCCCATTTGCCGGACACGTACCCTTCTTCGTTACCGCAACCGAGGCTTCTGATGCGGGGCAGAAAAGCATTGAACACCTCGAGGGAGTTTTGCTCGCCTGTTCAACTGAGGAACCAGAGCTTAGGAAGGCCCTTGAAGCAGCGGTTAAAGATGCAAAAGACACCGACCAAATCAGAACACTTGGTGTGCGTGTTCTTCGCCAAACGGAAATTAGAGCCTACGAAACCTACAGCCACGAGAAGGCCGCGGCGTTGTTTAAGCGCTTTGCTGCCAATGGAACATGGCAAGCGCCCACCCTCGTGGTGCAGCGCGCGGTAGCATTCTTAGATGATAGTGAATTTACTAATGACCCTCGTCTCAAGTATGTGCGTCGCGGTATTAGAGACGAGTGGAAGAACCAGGATGATTGGCGCTTAAAGAGTATAACGCCTGAAAGCTCTGCTCTGTACAAGAGGATGTTTCAACAGCGACTGGAAACAATATCGGCGATGCATCGAGCGGGGGTGAAGATTCTGGCCGCGACGGATGCGCTTGTTTGGTATGTGATTCCTGGCTTCAGCTTGCATGATGAGTTGGAGCTTTTTGTTAAAGCCGGTCTTACCCCGATGGAGGCGTTGCAAACCGCCACGCGCAATCCGGCCATCTACCTTGGATTGACCGACACGCTTGGAACAGCGGAGCAAGGGAAAAAAGCCGATCTGGTGCTACTCGAAGCAAACCCACTGGAAAACATCAGCAACACAAAGAGGATTAATGCGGTAATCGTTAACGGCCGGCTGATTCAAAGAGACTCACTGGATAAAATGCTGAAGGAAGCAGAGGCTGCGGCTAACAAGAACTAACTTTTTACCAAATGCGAGAGTTGGTGACACGACCGCGCCGCCGGGTTCGTTGCATGCGACTCGCTTAAAGGAGAATACCTATGCGAATGAAGTTGTGGACTCTGGGCGCCATGCTGAGCCTGCTGGTAACTACTCCCGCGGGCGCAATCAAGGTATACAAGACAAGCAGCGAAGGGCTGGCGGACGTTAAGGTTTACGTAACCGAAAGCGAAGGACTGGCCGATTGCATCATCTACGTGGAAAGCAGCCGGGGCCTGGCCGACGGTAACGCCAAGTGGTACTTCGAGAATAGTGAGGGGTTGGCTGACGTGAAAGTGTATTTCACGAACAGCGCGGGACTGGCCGACAAGAAGATCTACTTCACCAAGAGTCGCGGACTGGCCAAATGTGACGTGGACTGGAAGAGCTACAAGAAATAACGGAAACAATCGCGCCACGCGGTCACTGTGAGGTTCGGCGTAAAGCACTGAACATGACGCAACCAGAAATTTCCGGTATCTCGCCCTTCTTCATAGTGCGCGACGTGCCGGCCGCACTTTCTTTTTACCGCGACCAGCTTGGATTTGAGATTACATTTCAGGGGCCTGAGCCTCACGACATCTTCTTCGGCATCGTTTGCAGAGGTGGTGCGCAGATCCTGCTCAAAGCCATTGGCGTCGCTCCAGTGCCGAACTACACCCGAGACATCAAGAAAGGCATCGCCCGCTGGGACGCATTCGTCAGCGTCCCGGATCCTGACGCACTGGCGGCCGAATTTACTTCGCGGAACGTCGAGTTTTCCGAGCCCCTTAAAGATACTCATGACGGTTTGCGTGGTTTCGAACTGAAGGACGCTGACGGTTATGTTTTGTTTTTCGGTCGTCCCCGGTGATGAGTAGGAAGAACGATAAGACCGGAAAAATGATCCGGGAGTTGAAATGATTGCGCACCGAACAACTCGTTGGACCGGAGCGGCGAACTGCTTCATCGGATTGGCCGCTTTGCTGTGCCTCGTTTTCTGCCCACCAGCTTGTAGTGCTGATGCTCGCTTCAGTGACGGCAAAAGCGCCGTCACCATTCCCTTTGAACTCGACAATAACCTTATCTACGTTCGGATGAGCGTAAACGGCTCTCGACCACTCTCGTTTATTCTGGATACGGGTGCTTACTCATTCATTCATACAAGACACGCGCGCACAATCGGGCTGAAACTGAAATTGATAGGGAAGGCGGGAGGAGCCGGTGCTAAGCAGCCAGATGTTTATCTGGTGACAGAGAAAGTGTCCTTCAGCTTACCCGGTGTTGTGTTTTCCCCTCCCAGGCTTGTGGCTGTGTCGCTCGACGCCGCGGAGTCTTGCGTCAATGAATTCAACATAGATGAAGAGGGTCGGAAAATCGATTCTGACAGTAGCAAGGAAAGCGGAGCTAAACGAGAATTAGACGGCATACTTGGTAAAGAATTTTTTGATCAATTTGTTGTCGAAATTGATTATGCGCAGCGGTTGCTCAATGTGTATGACCGATCGAGTTACAAGTATGCAGGTGGCGGCAAAGAGATTCCCCTTGAGGTAGGCGAGCAACACATTTTCGTGCGCGCTCAGATCAGAGCGGCGGGTCGCGATCCGATCACGGGACGTTTTCTGCTCGATACTGGAAGCGCGCAAGCCCTCAGCCTGATGAAGCCGTTTGTGAATGCGCACAACCTCTTACCCTCGACCGAAGGGATGTCGTCACTTCCGGCGTGCGGACTTGGCGGTCATGCGAACGAGAAGTCGTGGCTCGGCACATCAGAAGCGTTGCAGCTTGGTGAATTTAAGATCACCGCTCCGGTTACGGAGTTTCGTATGTCGGAGCCGAACACTGATGCAGATGGGTTTATTGGTGGTGCAGTTTTCCGCCGCTTCAAGGTGATCTTCGACTACTCGCGGCGGCGGATGATCCTGGAGCCGAGGAGTGATCTAAGTAAGTAATGGCTTCGTCTTGAAAGCCGCAACAAAATCATGAAGTTAAGAATAACTCTCATCACAATCGTTTTGGCGTTGGCAGGCTGTACGTCGTTCAGCGTCAAGCCGATCTCTAATGCCAAAGAACAAGCGAAGGCGGAAAAGGCGGTTAGCCAATTTCACAATCGCTACAATGAGCGTAAATTCGACGAAATCTACTCTCAACTGGACAAACAGGCTAATCAATCAAACGAAGAATTCATGTTCGCTTCGACGGAAATATTTTCGCAATGGGGCAAGCTGCAGGCAACGCGTCTTGACGAAGCAAGAGTTATTCATTCAACACCGCTTCAGGTGAAGATGATTTACAACTCAACGTTTGAAAAAGGTAACGCGCAGGAATGGTTTACCTGGACCGTGCATGGTGACGACGTGCGGTTGTTCGCATACAACGTAACGCCTGGTTGGGATAAGTGATTTTTTGTAGCATCGATTGATTGGAGAACGATATGTCACACGGCAAGATTAGCTACCTCGAAATTCCAGCGATCACGGCCGAAAGTTCAGCCGAGTTTTACAGCAGCATTTTTGGTTGGACCGTGAGAAAGCGTGGCGACGGCGAGCTGGCTTTCGACGACCCGGGTGGCGTTAGCGGAACCTGGGTGAAAGAGAGCGACCGAACTCCGGATGAGCGGACCCGCGTCTACATCACCGTGGACGATATTTCAGAGACTCTCAAAAAGATCGAGGCTGCCGGTGGCAAGGTGCTGACCCCACGAACAGATATCGCTCCCGGGGTCGGCGCATTTGCCGCCTTCGCGGATCCGGCGGGCTCCGAATTCGGACTATACGAAGAGCCAAAGGGCTAATCGGTCAGCACGTAACTTCTGAGGTTATGTAATGTTCAAATCTGCTATTCCTGTCCTGCATGCGACTAGTTCAGCTACCGCTGAAGAGTTTTACTGTGGCCGGCTCGGTTTTACGCAAACCTTCGCCTATCGACCGTTTGGTGGTCCCGATCCTTGTTACATGGGCCTGGCGCGTGACGACGTTAGGATGCATGTCTCCTCTTTTTCTGGGGATGGAGTCGCGGGCGGCGTAGTCTTTCTTATTGTCGAAGACGTGGATGCGCTGCATGAAGAACTGAAGGCTAAGGGTGTCACCATAGATCTGGAGCCCACCGATCAAAGCTGGGGCAATCGCGAAATGTATGTTAACGATCCGGACGGCAATAGCATTCGTTTTGTGCACGGAGGTGAGTAACAACTCAATGGACCAGCCTGCACCCCGAAGCAGGAGACATCTTTATGAGAAAGTTCATGAACGCAATTTTGGTCATTGCACTCAGCCTGCCGATATCAATTCATGCGCGCTCGGAGCAAGCTTCAGGGAGACTGCTTCTCGAGAATGAGCAAGTACTTGCCGTCGAACACATGATTGCAGCGGGCGGAAAGTTAAGCCTCGAATCACAGAGGCCATTCCTATTCTTTTGTGTGAATCCATTCGCGGCGACCCTCACTTTCAAAGATGGTCACAGCATTCGTGGAAGTTTCCGGGTTGACGATTTCCGCTGGTTTGAGCAGCCCATTATTGCCGTGGCAAATATCGGAAAAAGCGAAGCTAAGTTCTTGATCGTAGAAATAAAAAAGAATTCCCCAACAAGCCACAGAGATCTTGCGCCCGATGATGCGACAAAGGTCGCCACCTCCGTCTATCAATTACTCTATGAAAACGATCGCGTCCGAGTAATCCGAGTTGCAACCAGGCCCGGTCAAAAAACGGCAATGCATTCCCATCCTGGCTCAACTTTTCGCTATTCAATAGCAACTACCAAAGTAAGATTGACTACGCCGGATGGAATAATCAGAGAGTTAGAGAACGAAGCAGGCGTCGCGAGGTGGACTGAATTAGCCACCCGTCACGCACATGAGAACATTGGCACAACCAAAGGGCACGCCTTACTGATTGAGATAAAGTAGTTCCGAACAAGCTTTGGAAGGCTTGAGGCTGAGACCAATGAAATGTGGCGAAGAGTAGCTACATCGGGAGTGTCTGTAATCCTCCTCATCTTTCTGCCCATTACGCTGGTCGGATTGCTGCTGCCGGTTAACGACTATGCAGATCAAGGGTTAAGCAGTCTTGCCGAGTGCGACGGCCCGGCGACCGTGATGCTTTTGGTCGGACCTTCTCTCGCGGTCTACGCCGCCGGATCCATCTACTATGCCGTGTTTCTAAGAGGGCAAAAGCGGGCCGTGCTCCTGGTGTTGTGCGCGGTGATGATGCTCGCCGCGGGCGGCAAAGCGTGGGCGGCGTACCGGGAGACCACCAGGCCGGTGCATCGGAGTCATTGCGGTGGAGGCTGGTGAGCCGACAGACAAATCATGATATCGTTCCGGCGATTGCTGACCCCTACTTAGTCGAGGTGCTTTATATGAGAAAGAGTTTGCAGGCTGTCCTGGCCATCATCGCCCTTGGCGTTGCTTTTAGCAGTCTTAACCTGGCCGTGGATGCGCAGCGTACCGGCGGTTTCCGAGAAGTCGCTAAAGATGATCCCGAAGTGGAAGCAGCGGCCAATTTCGCGGTCGAGGAGCAGGGCCGCAAACAGGAGGCGTCCCTCAAGCTCGTCTCGATCGAACGGGCGGAGAGTCAGGTTGTCGCCGGAATCAACTATCGGCTTTGCCTCAAAGTATCAAAAGAGGGAGAGGATGAAGCGGACGAGGTCAAAGCTGTGGTGTACAAGAACCTCCAGAAAGAATATTCACTCACCAGTTGGGCAGAAGAGAATTGCAGTGAATCAGGGGACAAATAAAGCTGTCCCATTCCGACCACCGGCAAGCCGTCTGACAACTCGTCGAATCGCGCAGAGAGCGGTGCGACTCAAAGTCAATCGCCGTCTTCGGTGAGGAACGGCCGTGAAGTCTCAGAAGTTATTTGAAGCGGATTCCAATCCTGCCGCTTATCAATCTCGGGTGCCCTACGTGCGTGCCGCTGAATACTGATTCAAAGTTATAAAGAAAGAGCTCGTCGGTAATGTTCTGAATATCCAGTTGAACATTCAGACTCGTCCGCTCCTTCTGAAAGAAGTCCATTCCCATCGAAGTGTTCAAGATCGTGCGTGGGCGCACACGGCCGCGGTTAAAATCAACCTCATTGTAAAGACGCGGATCGAATCCGTTGGCGACAAACTGGGCCAGCGTCGTTCCCGGCTCGACGTCCGCCGGCACACCCGAATCGTAACGGCCACTGAAGCTCGCATAAAAACCGGAACGGTGGTTATAGCTCAGATGGAATTGCGCTTCATTGCGCTGATCGTGATCGTTCGCAAACTTAAGTCCGGGGACCTGCAAGTCCGCGGGATCTTCCCCGAGGAACAAGCCTCCGTTAATCGGAGTCACTCCATAGGCGCGCGCATTTGCGTACGACGCAAACACGCGAAAGCCGTGAATGTCTGTCGATTCCAGACGCACTTCCTCGCCGGTGACTCGGCCGGCGGCAATCGTGATCGGAAAAATCACGCCGGTTTCGAAAAACTGGTCCTTGTCGGAAAAGTTTTCGATCCGCTTTTGGTAAACCGTCACATTCAGCCGGAAATATTTTGTCAGCAGTTGCTGGACGCCCACTTCGAAGGCGTGTTGTTTGTCGGGAAGAATTGGTAACACCGTGGTCACACCCTGCAAGACGGAAAGCGGCGAGATTGCCGCAGCCTGGGCTGAGCTGGCGAGCAATAGATTCTCAGCCGGGGGCGGCTGGAAGAGCCGGTTGTAAGAGGCACGCAGCGTGGTCTTTGTTTGCGGGATGAAATAGGCGACACCGATGCGAGGGCTGAGCGCGTGCTCGGAAATCAACAGGCGGTAATTGTCGTAACGAAGGCCGAGATCCAGAGTGAGATTCTTCAGCACCGTGAAGCGATCCTGCACATAAGCGCTGAGCATGCGGCCTGTTTTTTCGCCCTTGAAGGCAAACGGAGCCGCGGCGTTGAAACTGTTAACGGGGTTGGGAAAGACGTTGCCGTTTTCGTCAACCAGATCGTCGAACGTGACCGTGGGATAAAAGCTGAAACTCTCGCGCACGGGCGTAGTCGTCGCCTGCCCGCCGAACTTGATATTGTGACCGAGCTTGGTGGTGGCCAGGGAGGCGATCCATCCATAGTTTCTAAGCGAACGATCTTGTGACGCCACCACCGGTGTTGAGCTCGCATTACCGATCAATCTAGCTCTTCCATAACGATTGAAAAACGACACGGTGCCCAGCGTCTCAGATGAAAAA
Source organism: Pyrinomonadaceae bacterium (assembly GCA_035274925.1). Classification (GTDB taxonomy): domain Bacteria; phylum Acidobacteriota; class Blastocatellia; order Pyrinomonadales; family Pyrinomonadaceae; genus UBA11740. Next base: position 18,202 of record DATENS010000165.1, read on the forward strand.
ATGTGCTGGTAAGTGATGCTCTGAGAATTGTCTCGCATTCTTTGGCGCTGGTCCTGGCCGGCGATCTCCTGCGCCAGCCGGTTCGGCACCTGAAAATTCGAGCCTCCGAACGTAAATATTCCGCGCACCGAATCCTTGCCGTTGAATTGATAGTCCAGTCGGAAGAACCCCTTACCCGAGCGGCCAAAGTTATGAAAATTATCGATCACCGGCGGATCCAGATAGCGCTGCGACGTTGAGGCCGACAGGTTCGTCAGAAATGCGAATTTCTTTGTGTGGGTGGAAAAGTCCGCGCTGATTTCACCGGTGGAAAAGCTGCCGCCGGAAAAGGAAACGCCGCCTTGCGTCGGCCCTTCAAATCCTGAGCGCGTGTTGACGTTGATGACTCCCGCCAGTTTGTCGCCGAACTCGGCGGGAATACCGCCAGTCAAAACTTCCACGGTGCGTAAGGTGCGGGCGTCTATGTTGGTAGAAAAAATCGCAGACATATTATCCGTGATGGGAATGCCATCGATGACATATTGCACCTGCGATTCTGATCCGCGCGGGTGCATGCGGCCGTTGTCGTCGGTGACAAAACCGGGAGTAGAGGCGACGATACTTTCGATGGCGCGAGACGGCGCGGCGCCGACCGGGCGCTCAAGAATGGCTTGCGCGATATCGGTGTCAGAAGAAGTGCGATCCGTTTCGACCATTGAGCCGGTGTCAGCCGTAACGGTCACGCTGGCGGTCGCTCCTTCAAGACTCAGGTTCAAGTCGAGGCTGACGGGGACTGAGGTATGCAGATCGATGCTTTGCTCGGCAGCTTCAAAACCGGCGGCCTCAGCGCGCACCTTATAGATATCAAAGGGCACGCCCACAAGCCGAAAGGCGCCGTCTTGATCGGTTGTCGCAACTTGCTTGTATCCGGTGACCGGCTGGTTGATGGTCACCTGCGCATTCGGCACCAAGGCGCCGTTGGGGTCCCTAACGGTACCCTGGATTGTGCCGATTCGCGTCTGCGCACCAGCGGACAGCGCTCCGAAAATTATGACTAGTAGGATTCTGCTGACTGGATAATGAAGTTTCACTGCTATTCCTTTCTTTCATGACTGAATGACGCAAACCTGGGGCTGTCTTACGGCCCTGGTTCGCATACATACGCACCGTTGCGTCGCTTTTATGAAAGAAAGGAAGTCGGAGGCGCGCGGCCGTGAAGTGTGGCCGTAAACTCGAGGAAGTGAACGGAAGCCGCAGTTTGTGAGTGCGAAGTACAGACTTCATTAGGCAGAGTGGCGGCGAATTCGCTCAGCAGCGTCGTCGAAAGGTTGTGCTGAAGCTGACAGATCGAACATTCCGAGCCGATATTCGGACGTGAAGTCGACTCCGGGGAATTGCCATCCTGCAGTCGAGCAACGCCGCTTTGACTTGTGACTTCTGATGAAGTGGCGGCGCGCGCGTTGCGCAAACTGTGATGGTGAGTGAATTCGACGGTGCTGCCCCACGCCACTGACGCCAACAAGAGGGCGGCCAGAATACGCAGGCGGGTGAGCACTGTCTGTGACTTTCTACTGGGCATTACTACGGATTTGCGATTTAACCAGCTCTGTAGTTTATTGAGACCGCTACGTCTAGTCAATTAACCGGCCTGATGCTTAACCTCGAAAACGTTCGGAAAAGTTTGATTCGTATTGCCGCGCTGGCGTTGTTTAGTCTGGCGTTTTTCGCGAGCGTTTCTGCGCAGCAACCGCGGAGCGTAACGATCCGAGTCGTTCCGGATCGCGTTCTGATCGAAGGAACGCTACCGGCAAGAAGTGCCTGGTCCTTTCGCGATAGTTATGCGGGCGTGCTCGGCCTCGGCAACCGGATTGAGAACCTTAAGTTAGTTGACGGGAAGGGAATTGAGATTCAAACGCGCAAGATCGCGCCCGGTCAGTTCGAGTCAGCGTCGGCGGCGAGTAAGTTCAGCTACGAGGTGAAGCTAACGCCAGGCGCGCGGTCATCGGAGGCTGCGTTAGTGTCCTGGCTCACATCGGAGCACGGTGTACTAATGCTCGGCGACTTGCTTCCAAGTCTTGATCTTCCCGCACGACTCGCGATTCGAATTGAAGTTCCGACCGGATGGACCGTCTCTTCACCGGATAAAGTCTCTCTTCAGAATGAGTTTGAGATCACCGACCCGGATCGCGCAGTGATCCTGGTGGGAAAGAATCTACGTCTTTCGGCGCGAACGCCGGCGGGCGCGCGGCTGGTTCTGGCTACGGACAATGAGTGGGCGTTTAAGGATGACGAGGCGATCGATCTTGCCGGGAGAATTTTGAAAGCGCACAGCGATCTGGCTGGTCGTGTGCCCTGCAGTCAGGCGGCACTTTTCATGCTCCCATTCCCAGGACCGGCGCCGCTCGACAGATGGAGCGCGCAAACTCGCGGTTGTGCCGTGGTGCTCTTAATGGGCAAACAGCCTTCACGCGTGGGAGCTTTGTCGCAGCTGGGCAACGCGCTTACTCATGAAATATTTCATCTCTGGATTCCAAATGGAGTGGCACTGCAGGGCGACTATGATTGGTTTTATGAAGGGTTCACGGTCTATCACGCGGCGCGCACCGCTGTGCACATGGATTTGTTGACGTTTACAGACTTCATGGCCGCGATCGGCCGCGCGTACGACGGCGTCACGGGCGCAACGGACTTGAATAACCTGTCACTTATCGAGGCTTCGAAAAGGCGGTGGACCACCGGCTCATCCGGAGTGTATGCGAAAGCAATGCTGATGGCGTTTCTGATTGATTTGGATCTGCGTTCACGTAGCAAAGGAAAGCGTTCGCTTAATGATGTTTACCGGGAAATGTTTCGCTCGCCGAAAACCGGTGACGGTAACGCGGTGGTGACTGAAGTGATAAGCCAGGTCGACGGACGGCTGCCAATACAGAAACTTATCAGCGGGCCTTACACAATTGATCTGCAAAAGGAACTGGCGCCGTATGGACTGCGCGTGGAAAAGTTCGGGTTTCGCACGCGCATCGTGCCGAACGAGAAGCTGACGAAACCCCAGCGCGATTTGTTACGCGAGTTAGGTTACAATGAGCCTCGCAAACGCTGACGCGTTTCGGAACTAACTTCATATGTTTTCTGCTCGTTTAGATTCACAGTTTTGGACGGCTACGCTGAAAATCGGAGCTATCGCTCTATTGGCGCTGGTGCTCGCGGGCTGCAGTACGTTTGCAAGCCGAGGCAATACCGGCGTGGTGGTGTCTCGCACGGCGCAGATCCGCAGCTCGACCGCGGTCGTCGCCGCCGATCTGCTCGAGGTGAGCCGCGGCGATACAGTCGATATCGTTGATTCGCAGGAAGTCCCGGATCCAACTGACAACAGCAAAAAAGAATTGTGGTATCGGGTGCGCGCGCAGGACGTGGATAAGACCGAGGGCTGGATTGAAGCCCGTAACGTCATGCCTGAGGACGTGCTCGAGAAGTCGCGTAAGCTGGCTGAAGAAGATAAAGACACACAGTCCCAGGCGACCGGGCAGTTACACGCGAGTTCAAATCTGCGCCTCACGCCCGATAGAAGTAATAACGAGAACATAATGATGCGGCTCGACAGTGGTTCCAGTTTCGAGATCGTCGGATGGAGACGTGTCCCGAAACTGAAGGGACTGGAACCGAGTGAGAGCGACACCGCGCCCAAGCGGGGAACGGCCAGCACCGACGGAAAGAGATTGGATCGCAGCGCCGATGAGGATCAGGAGTCGCAGGAGACTACCGAGCTTTGGTACAAGGTGCGTATCTCTCCGGCGATCTCTCCAGCTCCCGGTGGATGGA
>DATENS010000166.1:0-7749 GCA_035274925.1 Pyrinomonadaceae bacterium
AGTTTAAGGTTTCACTACCTTTGCTAATGATTGCCACGACTGGCGCAACAACTCATTTATCCTCGCCCAGTCTTCTTCGGTGACGCCACCTCGCTCAGCTTTCGTATCGCGGATCATCATCGCTTCGGCGCGAAGTCTGCCATGCTCGATCAGTCGATCCACCGGCGCCTGGTAGATCTCTGCCTGAAGATCAGCGAGGGCCTTTGGCAAATCAGTCGGCGCGTGCGAAGCGCGCTCACGATGAATAATCCACCATTCAAGCTCGAGTCGCGCGACGCGATCCACATCGAACGGTATGTCACTCATCTTCCGGATCGCGCCGTAAAACTTCACCAGATCGGGCAAAGCCTTTTCATAGTCGGCTCTTCCCTTCCCTTGTTTAAAAGTGAAGGCAGCGTTGGCCGCGTAATAAGCGACCTGGTTAGAACGCACCAGGGGCATGTGGTACTGAGTGCGCAATAGCTCGGACAATTGATTGAAAAGTTGCAGGCGCCGCTTTTCGTAGTACGAGCGCCACATCGCCGTTTCCAGCCGCGCAACTTCATCCGCATCAAACTCGCGCAGATGCGCCGAGCGTGGGAAGTAAAGATCGTAAAGCACGAGGCCCACAGCCAGCACAAGCACCAGCACGGCGACGCGAAAAATGATCTTTCGGGCTCGACTCGACATTCTCGACCCGGCATGATATTTCAGATCCACTCAATTAACATCATTTTTCTGAACGGAGAATTCGGAGTCATGGCTTACACCCATAACGAACTAAAACATAAGACACTGGCCGAGTTGCGCGAAATTGCCAAAGACATTGAGCACGAAGCCGTCCAGGGCTACACCCAATTGAACAAAGAGCACCTGGTCGTCGCGATCTGCAAGGCGCTAAACATCGACATGCACGAGCATCACGACGTTGTGGGCATCGATAAAGCGGCTATTAAATCGCGCATCAAGGAATGGAAGAAAAAGCGTGATGCCGCAATCGTGGCGCACGATCACGCTCAACTGAAGAACACCCGCCGCTCGATTCATCGATTGAAGAGACAGATCCACAAGGCTACTGTGTAATTCCGATTTTCGTACTACTCGTTCCAGGTGGTGTTACCGCTCGCCCGATTGGACAATCTCCAGGGCGGGCAGTAGCCCGCCTCTAAACAAATCCATCCAGGGATCTCATTGACTTTCGCTCCGAACTGGCATAGAAAAACTCCCGCACAGTTTCCCTTCTCAACTTAATTTTGAAAAGAGGTAGCTCGAATGAAACAGGCTATCAGCATGAACGTCAACGGTGTCGATCACGCCGCCGAAGTCGAACCGCGGCTGCTGCTCGTGCATTACTTGCGCGATACACTCGCCCTGACCGGTACGCACGTCGGCTGCGAGACCTCGATTTGCGGAGCGTGTACGGTGCTACTTGATGGGCAAGCGGTAAAATCCTGCACCGTTCTCGCCGTGCAGGCGGACGGCGGCAATATCACCACGATCGAGGGACTCGGCGTAAATGGAAATCTGCATCCTGTGCAGGAAGGTTTCTGGGAACAGCACGGCCTGCAGTGCGGCTATTGCACGCCGGGCATGATCATGGCCTCGGCCCAGCTTATCGATCGCAATCCAAATCCATCGCGTGAAGAGATCCGGCACGGCCTTGACGGGAACCTGTGTCGCTGCACCGGTTATCAGCACATTGTCGAGGCGGTCGAATACGCGGCAAAAAAGGCAAGCGCTTGATCTTTGGAGTGCGCTGACTTGTCAGCGCTTTCGCGGCGATCCCGACAAGTCGGCGCCGCACTCCAACAGGAGGAACTATGGCTGAGACTTACGTAGGAAAGCGAGTCAAGAGAACCGAAGACCCGCGTTTAATCAAAGGCCTCGCCCATTACGTCGACGACATCCGGCTCCCGGATACTTTGCACGTAGTTTTCGTGCGATCGATTTACGCGCATGCGCGCATCGACGGTATCGACTTTAGCGACGCACTGAAAGTTCCCGGCGTGGTCGCGGTTTACACCGGCCGGGATATTGCGGAAAAAATCGGCCCGGTGCCGTGCGCGGCCGCCCTTCCCGATTTGAAGGTGCCGGACTATCGAGTCCTGGCCACCGATAAAGTTTTCTTCGTCGGGCATCCCATCGCGGCGATCGTAGCCACGGACAAATACGCGGCCCGCGATGCCGTCGATCTGATTTCGATTAATTATGAAGAGTTGCCGGCGGTAGTCGATGTCGAGGCAGCCGCGGGCGGCGCGGTAATCCATGAAAGTTTCGGCAATAACATCGCCTATACGCTAACGTCCGGCGAAGGAGACATCGAAGCCGCGATGCAATCGGCCGATCGCATCGTCTCGCAAAAGATGGTTCATCAAAGGTTAGCGCCCATCGCGATGGAGCCGCGCGGCGTGCTGGCCCGATACTTCCCGGGTGAGGAAGAGCTGACCGTCTGGTCTTCTACGCAGATTCCACACCTGCTGCGTACGCAACTGGCGCTGATGATCGGAATTCCGGAAAACAAGCTGCGGGTGATCACGCCTGAGGTAGGCGGCGGCTTTGGTTCCAAGTTGAATGTTTATGCAGAAGAAGCGCTGCTGGGCTGGATCTCGATGCAGCTCGGCAAACCGGTCAAGTGGATCGAATCGCGCCGCGAGAATGTGGCGGCCACGATTCACGGCCGTGCCCAGGTCGGGACGATCGAGGTCGGCGTCAAGAATGACGGCACGATCACCGGATTGCGTTACAACGTCGTTGCCGATCTCGGCGCCTATCATCAACTGCTGACGCCCGCGATTCCTACTTTGACCGGCCTGATGCTTTCCGGCGCTTACCGAATTCCGGCGATTCAAATGAACGTAACCGGCGTCTTCACCAACAAGATGTCGACCGACGCTTATCGCGGCGCCGGGCGTCCGGAAGCTACTTATGTGGTCGAACGCGCGATGGACGTGATTGCCGCCGAACTGAAGATGGATCCGGTCGATGTTCGCCGCAAGAACTTTCCCAAAGCCTCAGAGTTCCCGTTTCACACCGCTACCGGACTGGACTACGACAGTGGTGATTATGACGCCGCTTTGGATAAGGCGCTTGACCTTTCTGGTTACCAAAAGTTGCGCGACGAACAGAAGCAGGCGCGCACCGCCGGCAAGATCATGGGCATCGGACTGTCGAGTTACGTTGAGATCTGCGCGCTTGGTCCGTCGCAGGCAATGCCCGCAGGCGGGTGGGAGAGCGCCACGGTGCGCATCGAGCCCACCGGCACAGTCACAATTCTCACGGGCGCATCACCACATGGTCAGGGCCAGGAGACTTCGTTCGCGCAGATCGCCGCTGACGAACTCGGCGTGAACCTTAACGATGTAACCGTCATTCACGGCGATACCGGCGTGGTGCAATACGGCATTGGCACCTTTGGCAGCCGCGCAACGGCTGTCGGCGGCACTGCGGTCTTTATCGCGATTCAAAAGTTGAAAGAGAAGGCCGAAAAGATCGCTGCGCATATGTTGCAGTGTGAGGCTTCGGCTATCTCGTTCGAGGCCGGGAAATATTGCCGGCAAACGGCCGCGGCCGCCGGGGCGGGAACATCAGAACCGGTCGTTCCGGTTGGCGAAGCGCCCGCCGGCGCTTTGCCAGAGCCGCAGACTGAGGGCCGCTCCAGTCTTACGATTCAAGAGATCGCTCTGGCCGCGCACATCGCGAAAGAGATTCCTCCCGATACTGAACCGGGACTTTCGGCCACCTACTTTTTTGAACCAAAGAATTTTACGTTCCCATTCGGAACGCACGTTTGCGTGGTCGAGATCGACAAAGACACCGGCGAGATCAAGATTGTTCGCTATGTCGCGGTCGATGACTGCGGCAAAGTAATCAACCCATTACTGGTCGATGGCCAGGTGCACGGCGGTATCGTGCAATCGATCGGCCAGGCGCTTTATGAAGAAGTTGTCTATGACGAGCAGGGGCAGCTCGTTACCGGCGAGTTGATGGATTACGCCGTGCCGAAGGCTTCACAGCTTCCCTGGTTCGAAACTGATCGCACGGAAACACCTTCACCGGTGAACCCGCTGGGCGTGAAAGGTGTAGGCGAAGCGGGCACAATCGGCGCCACGCCGGCCATCGTCAACGCTATTGTCGATGCGCTGTCGCCGTATGGCGTGAAGCATTTGGACATGCCGGTCAGGCCGGAAGCAGTTTGGAGAATTATCGCGAATAATTAATTTGGAGTGCGGTGGCAAGCGAAGCGCGACACCGCTTTGGATCCAAAGCGCCGTCGCCGCTGCGCTCTGCCGGCGCACTCCAAAAGGAGACTTCTCATGATTCCAGCATCGTTCGATTACGTTCGCCCGAACACACTCGCTGAAGCCGTAGCGCTTCTCGCTGAGAATGAAGACGCAAAAATTCTCGCGGGCGGACACAGCCTGATTCCGGCCATGAAGCTGCGCCTCGCGCAACCTCCTTTGCTCGTGGATATCGGCCGTATCAAAGATCTTTCGTATGTTAGCCAGGAAAACGGCCAGATTCGCGTCGGAGCCATGACCACGCATTATCAAATCGAGTCTTCGGATCTGTTGAAGGAGATTTGTCCGCTTCTCCCTGAGTGCGCGGCGCACATTGGCGATGTCCAGGTGCGAAACAAAGGCACTATCGGCGGCAGCGTGGCGCATTCGGACCCGGCCGGCGATTGGCCTGCGGCAATGATTGCCCTCAATGCCGAACTGGTAGCCACGGGAAAGAACGGCGACCGCACGATCAAGGCGGATGACTTCTTCGTCGACCTTATGACGACGGCCCTCGAGCCCGGAGAGATTCTGCGCGAAATTCGTATCAACCGTGCAAACGGCCGCACTGGTCATGCTTACGTAAAGATGCCGCATCCGGCGTCGGGATTTGCCGTTGTCGGCGTCGCGGCCAGTGTGGGTCTCGGAGCTGACGGTAATTGTGAAAGCGCGAGTGTGGGTATCACCGGCGTTTCTTCGAAAGCCTATCGAGCGACCGGCGTCGAAAGTGGATTGAACGGAACCAAACTGGACGGGCAAAGCATCGCGAACGCGGCTGGACACGCTACGGATGGAGTTGATCTGAACGGCGACGTGTTTGCTTCAGACGAATATCGTAAGCATCTGGCTGCGGTTTACACGCGGCGGGCGATCGCGCTCGCCAGCGAGAGAGCGAGATAAAGCATCCGGTACGAGGAAACCGAGCGGGGCACTAGCCCGCGCGTCAGCAGGGGCTCAGTCCTTTGGAGCCCTCCCTCACGGTCACAGCTAATGCCCCGTTACGCAGAGACTTCCAATGAAAGTTGACGCGACTTACGAGATGAATGCTCCACGCGAGCGTGTTTACGCGGCGCTTGTCGAACCCGACATTCTCCGTCGCGCCATTCCGGGGTGCGAGTCGCTTGAAAAAATCGGCGAGGACAAGTACGCCGCTGTGCTCAAGGCAGGCGTCGGAGCGATCAAGGGGACGTTCAAAGGGGAAGTTCGCCTGGAAGACATGCGGCCGCCCGAGCATTACCGCATCGTCGTCGAAGGCAAAGGCGCGGTGGGTTTCGCCAAAGGCTCGGCGGATTTTGATCTCGAAGAGAAAGACGGCGGCACTTTGATTAAGTATTCGGGCGAGATGCAAACCGGCGGCACGATTGCGGCGGTGGGCCAGCGCATGATTCAGGGCGCCGCGAAAATGATGGCCGCGAAATTCTTCGGCGCGCTTGAAGCGGAAGTGAAAAAGTAGTCCACAGATTGCGCAGATTACATAGATTGGAGGTAGTCAGTTGTCAGTAGTTTGTTGTGCGTTGTCACGCATACCTTGAGCTTTGGATACCACTGACCACTGACCACTGACTGTCTTATCAGTGCAATCTGTGGACTTAGTCTCTAATCGCCGCTTTTCGCTTCGCGGCTTTTTCTTCCTCAGTCATCTTCGCTGGTTCGCCGTAGATCGCGTCCTCCCAATTTCCATACATCGGATTGGGAAGCACGATAAACCGAGAACCAAACTGATTCTTAGTAGCTTCGGTAGCGGCGATGCGGCTCTCGACGGTTTTGCTGTTCTCAAACACCTCAGCAAAATCGTTGAGATTGTCACCCATCAAAAGCACCACGCGATACTTTGCGGCAATCGCCGCACGGCGCGGTTCTTTCGCCGAACTATCAGTACGTACCAACAACGTCTGGTCCGTCACTTCCGGAAATCCCACCGCCCGCAGATTGCGCGCTGTTCCGTCCTTCTCGATCTCTTTTCGGTTGGTAATGTAAAAGACACGCACGCCGCGCGAATGCGCGTAACGCAGAAACTCAACCGCCCCGGGCAGTGCGACTGCTTCGGCGCGATTGCACCATTCCGTCCATGTTTTTGACGCGTAGTTTGTCCGCGTCTTCAAAAGCATCCCCTGGTAACGGCTGTTGTCGAGAATGGTCTCGTCCACGTCGACCACTACCGCACGCCGCATCCGTCGATTCCGATTGGTGCGCAAGTCGCGGTCGAGGATCATGCGCGCCAACGCGAACGCCTGGTAAGAGAGAGCACGCCTTTCTCCGGATGTTTGTTGCCAGAGCACCGCGCCGGTCATGTATTCGTTGTCGGCGGGTTGCTGAGCAAAGACCGGCAGGCAGAAAAGCGTTACCAAAACACCGAGAGAAAAGTGCCGAGCGTGGCGGCTAACAAAAATCTTCATTTGCTTCTCCGTTTTAGAAAAAGGCGGGCAGGAGCCCGCCTCTCAAATAGATACTTTTGTGCGAGCGCTTAACGACTGGCCCGGCGCGCCCGGGCAATAAAACTCTCAATGTCCGGAATACTGCGGGCGAGCCCCGCGCTCATCCATTTTGTTCCAGTCTCAGTCACCAGCATGTCGTCTTCGATGCGCACACCGATCCCTTTGTATTTTTCGAATGCAGGTTTGACGGCCGCGACGAATGCCGCGGTCTCGGCGTTCTTCGGTAAATTATCGAGCGCGTCCAGGCGAATATAAATTCCGGGTTCATTGGTAAAGACCATGCCCGGCGCGAAAGCTGCGCCGCCGCCGACGTCGTGCACGTTCATTCCCAGCCAGTGACTGGTGCCATGCATGAACCACAGTCGAAACTGCCAGTCCGAGTTTCGGTCAGTAATCAGTCCGAGTTTGAGCAAACCGTCCTTGATTACTTCCGTCGCCGCATTGTGCACCTGCGTCAAATTGGCGCCCGGTTTAATGACCAGTGCCGCCGCTTCCTGCGCGTCGTAAACTATCTGGTAAATCTCGGCCTGCTCTTTGGTGAATTTTCCGCTGACCGGAAACGTGCGCGTCACATCGGCCGTGTAATGGCCGTACTCAGCTCCGACATCCATCAGCATTAGCTGGCCAGGCTTCACCGGACCCTGCGATATCTCGTAATGCAACGTCGTCGCGTTCGGACCACAGCCGACGATATTCGGATAGCCCCAGTTGTCGGCGTTGCGCAGCTTGAAGGCATAAAGCACCTGCGCGTCAACTTCGTATTCCCACTTGGCCTGCGAAGCAAAAGCCTGCGCGCGCTGATGGGCCTCGATGCTGATGTCGATAGCGTGCTGGAGAAGCTCCAGCTCCATCGCCGATTTGCGCAAGCGCATCTCGGTAAAGATGGGCCACGCATTTTGAATGGTGAAACCCGCCGGATTTTTCGTCCACTCGGCCGCGAATCGCTGTTCCTGCCGAAACTCACGGCTCTCTCCCTCACGGGGAACGTGAAGAAGATAAAGTCCCGCTTCTTTCTTTTCGGCGGCCGCAAACAGTCCTTCAAACCCGGTCGCCGCGGC
>DATENS010000167.1:0-4346 GCA_035274925.1 Pyrinomonadaceae bacterium
CGCATTTACCTGGCCTCAATGTCGGCCAACCACCGCCTGCCTTTCTCAGCTTCCTCCGGAGAGACGTCCGTCGCCTTGAACGTCACCGGCTGCCACCCAGTAGCGATAATCTGCGACGGCGCCGCAAACGCTACCGGGACCGTCACGCCACCCCCCGCTTTGGGTGCAACGTAGTAAGTCATTGCATTTTGCGAAAACTCATCGTCGGGAAGTCGCACCAGCAAAGGCGGGCCAGAGAGGCTCCCTTTTCCAATTGAGACGATCTCAACTCCCAGCGGGTCCGATCTGTAACGAACATAGTAGACCCCATATCTTGAACTCACTGACGACCCTCTTTGATCCAAAACCATGTCGGCAGGAAGCAAGCCATCACTTGCCATCGAGCCTAGCAACGCTTCCACACTCAGAAATGGATTGTGATCTAAATTGCGTTGCGTACCCAAAAGCATGGTCCCCACACCCAAGGCAGCCGCCTCCCTCAATCTCTCAGCGTCTGAATAAACCTCGCCTTGAAAGGCAAATAGGCGCTGTCCATTCGAACTCTGACTACCACCGTCCAGCGCTTTACCACTGCTGAACACACGCGCCTCCACTTCAGGCGACCAAAACCCCCCGCGTCTGACATAGCCGGCAAACGAAAGCGCAAAAACAACCAAGACAGCCGCGCCTGCCGCCACAAGCAAAGGAGACGAAAGCACCGTCCGCCCCAATGACCTGGTTGCCTTTGTTTTGCGCACTTCCACGCCACCTTTCATGCCGCTCGTAAACTCGCACGTCGGCGAGACGAAAACTCCTCTTCCACCCAGGCATCAATTTCCCTGTGAGGACTGTTTACCATCTGCTCAACCCGTGCCATTGACTGCAACAAGTAGTCGCGATCGCCGCGGCGCTTCGCCAAATGACACAAGTACTCAACCAGTACCGGCTCATCAATCATTGATACTTCGTCCCGACTAAGGGCCTTTAACAAACTAATGCCTTCACGAAGCGCCGGCTTGTCCACAACACCGGGAATATCACGAATGCAATCAAGCAACTTCGCTACCGACGCAACCATGTCCGCAGGCGCTTCCGGAACGCGGCTGCATAGAATACTCACCCCCTCACGCGCCGTCGGTAAATCAATCCACGTGTAAATACACCGAGAGCGCATCGGCGCCGAAAGGTCGTGACGAATATCATTCGACAGCAAAATAACTATTGGCCACCGGCTCGAATCCTTCACTCCCACATCGCCCAATCGCGGCACGTGCGCATAGCCTCGCCCAAAAAGCTGCAATAGCATGTCCTCAATACGGTCCTTCAGCTTATCGATTTCATCCACGATAAGAATCGGCACCACGTTCTCACGTCCCGCGAATTCGTAAGCGCCCAACGCTTCCCCAAAAATGAGATAGTCACGAGACCACTGCTCAGCCCGCGCCGCTTTCAAATTCATTCCAGTCGATAAAGCCTGCCTGACGAACTCCGACTGTCCATCACGATCCCAACTGTAAAGAACATCTTCCAGCTCCAAGCCGTCCATACCCTGAAGATAAAACACTGGAAGATTACAAGCCTCGGCCAGAGCCTCTGCCAACGCGGTCTTTCCAGCCCCACGAGGTCCTTCAATCAAGTGAGGCATCCCGCTCTTAATCGCCTGAACCATGTCACCCAAAACGCGCTCCTGAACCATGTATCCAGTGGCACCCAATAGACGCGCCAACCCGTTTGGGCCCTCTTTCTTCAGAACCTCCCGCGGATTAAGAGTCTGCAAATCAGATTTCATCGGATTCATAATTCAACCTGCCTTACCTGTCGCCATCCTGGCCCATCACCGCTTCAGCAACATGCCTCATTTCCGGAGTCATTCGCGGTAACGCCAACTTGATTCGCTCCGAATCTCCTGATTGGATCAACTCCGCCAACTCATGCTCCGATATGCCCGTCGCATCACGACGCTGATCCGAATCCGCTCGCGACTCAACATCGCGGCCTGAAAACTTCGCCAACGCATCAACACCTTGGATCGCTTCCGGTAACTCAGTAATCATCACGTAACAGGCTGTGCCCGCGGCAACCTCCACAAATACATTGCGATCCTTGCTAAGAAGGACTCCATCGAATTCACTCGTTACTCGCGAACCCGCCCCACCAAACGCATCCGTAATTATCACCGGACGACGGCCTACCGAACTCGCCAGACTTCCTGCGATACTCAAGCTTGCTTCACCAAGCTTCCCTAAGACTCTGGACCACCCGCTCGACATCTTCATTCGCTTGCCCCGAACGCCAGTCCCGCCATCCGACCCCAACAAGTCACCACTTATTTTGACAAAGCTCCCCGATTCCGAATCAATAAAACCAATCAAAGAGATAAAAGCCCGATCGTACTCAGACCCGCGCAATGCCCCCACCAAAACTGTCCCGTGCGGCAGAAACCACCCTTTTCCCTTAATATCCCGCGTCACCTCGAACCGAACCAAACCACCTGATCTCAAGGTGTAAATGACTCCCAGACTTCGCACCGGCAACATGCTGCCAAAAGACGGCAAGGCCACCGCTCCAGCACGGCTCTCCACGCCCTTCGGGCCCTCAGGGCTGGCCGCTTCTCTCTTCGCCGGCGCAACAAGCTCTTCTCCAATAGGCACGGAGCGTTCATTGTTCCGCTCAGTTCCCGAAACGACCTTACTCACAGATGAAGACTGTGAATTCGACTCCGAAGCCTGCGTCGAACTGTTAGTTGAACGCGCCGGATCAACAGTGCTCGAAAGATTAGGATTGACTGTCGCCGGCAACTGTGTGACCGGCTCGTTGGATACCGATTGAGTAACCACCTGCTCCCCCACCGGAGACGACTGCGGTCGAGCCACCGTCCCATCACCAAAGCTTACTCCCGGGCCCGAATTCAGTTCTTGGATTGCCTGCCGGGTCATCCCCTCTTCGCTTTGCTGCGCCGAATTTGAGTTGCCGGCATTAACGGGAACTTTTGCCTTTCGCGTGGCTCCGCTCCCAACCATAAACCAAATCACAACGACAGCCAGGACTAGGATGACTACCGCCAACAACGCCCCCACTATGCGCTTGCGTCCGCGACCTGCTTGGGCACCACGCTCACGTTCGACCCCTTGAATAATGTCGCCTTCTTCGGCCACCATCTCCGGACGACGCTCTTCAACCTCATCGCTGGAAACGACGTGCGGCGCTTGCGAGTCGTCAAGGAAAATAGAGTCGGGCCGGGGCGTATCCGCAACATCAACAGCAGTGCGGTTGCCGTTACCGTTCGAGTCAGATGCTCGCTCTCTCAACATTACTCAAGTTCTGCCTTTCGACTAATTCCGTTTCGCCTCTCCCGCTAATGAAGTCGTCGCCGGCTCGTCAGCCGCGTCCGTTTGACTCACCGATACCCGCAGTCGCTGTCGCGCTCCCAAGATCGGAGCCTCGTATGCGATCGCAAAATACACAGTCTCCCCCGCTGCAATCTTGCCCTCCAGCGATGTGCTCTCGACATGAAGACGTTTGACCTGTTCGATCTGCAGCGTCTTACCCTGGTCGTCAAAAGTCTGGACATAGATCTCTGGGTTGCCAGGCACAATCCGTAACGCAGCCGGACTGTCGTTCCTCACTCCAATCACAACCAGACGCGTTTGCGCATCGAGATCCAGAGCGGGCGCGACCGCAAGACTCAGTCCATGATTCGATTTCGAAAACTCGCCTGCCTTTGATGGCGACTTAACTGTGTCTTTCAGAGCACGATTCGCGACTTCTGAAATCTTCGGCTTCTTCTTCGAGACCTTGCCCGAACGCACTCGCTCGTCAGCGCGATCAGAATTCACGTTAGCGATCAAAACAGAAGGCTTTTTCACGCCTGAGACAGGTTGCGCGTTACTATCCGCCTGCCCATCTGAACCACCGTAATCACCAAAGCGCACCGTGCCAGTATCGCGCTTCACCGCCTCCGGCTCGCGACCGTCCAGGTTAACCGCGAGACCGGCAGCACGACGCGAAGCAATTACCTCGTCGCGGTTGTACATCACCACGCACCTATGCGCGTTCTGTGAAAGTTCCCTCACGGGATAAATCAAAAAGGTCACCACCACACCCGACTGCATCTGCACGCTAATCGACGCTGAAGGCACTCTCGAAGCAGATCCCGGCGGCGGCGCCACAAACGCCGCGCCTGGCCTCAGTACCAGAGATCGCTTACTCAATCTCGCCGTGTCCTGATCGAAAGAAACCAGATCGGAATTACCCGGATGAATCATGAAGAAAGAATCGGATGCCGGGAACTCAATGATGTTGACTCCGTTCTGCGCCAACCCCAGCCTGATAATAGGATTCTGGTTTCCCTTTACACTGACGTTGGC
>DATENS010000168.1:0-10343 GCA_035274925.1 Pyrinomonadaceae bacterium
GGACTTTTACTTGTGTAATCTGAGGATTTATTAGCCTGTCGCGCTACCCAACAATCGAAAACTTCGCCGACTGCAGGAGCGTTTGTCCGCTTACCCGGTCGCGCACGCGCACCTCGATCGCGTATTCACCCGGATTCAAATCGCGTGAATCAAGCAGGCGAGCCAGGGTCAGCCGCTGGCCGGAATCACTGTTGCCGCGCCAATCCTCGATCTGCTTTCCGAGTTCTTTGCCGTCTTTCATTAAAACGTATTCCACATCAACGGATGGCCGGAGCGTCGTCTGATCAATCCCGGTGTTGTAAATCTGCATGTAAACGCCGATCGGCTTACCGCGATGGAACGTCCCGGTGAGATTGGGAATTACTTTCTTGTCGCCAATGACAAATTGACGGGAAGCCGGCACGTCTGAGATTTGTTCGAGCACCGACGCCAGCACCAGCGACGACGACGCCAGCTGATCGCCAAACTTCGGCACCTCAAACCCGAGATGCTGCACTCCCGCAGCTCCTGAATTGACATCACGCACAATCAGATCGACGCGGTAACGGCCCGGGAGCATCGGCAGCGCCTTTTGATAAGCGGCGCGGCGTTCTCTGGACTCCGTCAACTCGGCCGTTGTCGAAGTCGTAGTAACCACGTCTTCAAAAAAACCGACGCGCCGGCCGGCGACGCTGGTGATGCGGCCGGCGATATTCACGCGCGCGGTTTGAATCCCACCGACATCGCGGAAGACCAGATCTCGGTTGTCGGTTTGTACGGTGAACGCGACTATTACCCGATCGTTTGACTGCCTGAAAAAACTGACCTGAATGTTAGGGTTCAGTGAATTGTCATCGATGATCGGACTGCTGGTTCCGGCGCCAACGAGCCGATCGAAATTTCCCTCCGGCGGCGCGTCGCGCAACTTCAACAGTTCCATCCATTCAAATGCCGAGTCTTTGGCGCGCCCTGAAAAAGGATTGCCAAAGCCGCTGGCAGCGTCCACCCGATCGGATTGGCTTCGACCGTCGGTGGTGGGGCTGGCGCCGGGTACGCGCAGGTTGGCTTCCTTCTCAAAAGGATTACGCGCGATCCGGTATTCGCCGGTGCCGGTCGGATCCACAAATTCAATGTCCACGTCTGAGCGTCCCGGCAAGTGACGGTACCACCAGCGCTCGAAGGGATAGGTCGAAGTCGAGCCGCCACCTTCGTGATACTCGCGTTGATAAGTGCCGCCGGACGGGTGAGATTCAATCGAGTCCGGCTTGCCATACTTTAGATAAATCCGGCCGCGATCGGTTTTGTACCCGGGGATTCCGGAAGAGAAATGTTCGTTGACGTACGCCAAACGTTCGTAATAGGCCTCGCGATATTCATTCTCTTCGGTGTCCGGATCGGGATCGCGTTGGCGCCAGAACTCGATGATGAACTGCTCGCGCTCATCGTCGGTCTTCAGCTTGTCCCAGGCGTCTGCCTGAGATTTGGGGAGAATCGGGTCAACCTCTTTACGCCAATCAGGAAAAGCCTTGTGAGGCTCGCGGCGAATCTTCCGCGGCTTGTCCTGCGCATCGGTTGTGGGTTGAGCGAGAAGTTGGGGAGCTGATAATGCTGAAACGATCAGAATCGCCATTCGAAACGTGTTTCGACCGAACATCAAGGTTCTCCTTGCCGGGACCTAAACGGTTAGAGGTTTTGTAGGAATCCCTAAAGCAAAACCGGCTCTCGATTGGTTAATCGAGAGCCGGCGTCTTCAATAGCCTTTTACTGCACGATTGTAAACTTTGCTGACTGGACCAGGTTTTGCCCGCTCACGCGATCGCGTACGCGGACCTCGATTGAATAATCACCCGGATTCAAGTCGCGTGAATCAACCAGGCGAGCAAGCGTCAGGCGTTGCCCTGAATCGCTGTTGCCGCGCCAGTCTTCGGTCTGCTTGCCCAGCTCTTTGCCGTCTTTCATCAACGCGTACTCGACATCAACTGAGGGCCGCAGCGTGGTTTGATCGATTCCGGCGTTGTAAATCTGCATGTAAACGCCAACGGGCGTCCCACGATGATAAATTCCGGAAACGTTGGGGATCACCTTTACAGTGCCAATCGTAAACATGCCGACAGCTGGTTGATCGCCCAGGCTTTCGAGTCTCGAAGCAAGCACCAGGGTAGATGTCGCAAGTTTGGTCGGATCGTATTTCGGCACGGGGACGTTAACGTGGCGCACGCCCGTGGCGCCTGAAGCTATATCGCGCACGATCACGTCGAGTTTGTAGGTGCCGGGAGCAAGCGCGACCGCCTTTTGATAGGCCGACTTGCGATCTTTTGCCTCTGCCAGCTCTTGAGGGGTGGCGCGGGTAATCACCGGATCTTCAAAGATTCCCGCACGTCGTCCTGAGACGTGGGTGATCTTGCCAAAAATATTCAGCTGGGCCTGGAGCACGCCGCCGCTGTCCTGAAATACCAGATTATTGTTCTCAGTCTGAATAGTGAACGCGGTAATGACCCGATCGTCCGACTGGCGGAAGAAATCCACGCGCACGTCAAAGTTAAGCGGGTTGTCCTCGATGACCGGAGTATTGACCGCAGAGGCCAGGTCGTTGAACTTGATTTGAGGCGGGCGGCTCAAGTCGGCAAGCAGTTGCAGCCGCGAGAACGGGCTGTCCTGTTCGCGCATGTATTTGGCGTTGCCGACGCCGAGAACATTTTGTATGCGGTCGCCCTTGGTGGCGAGGCCCATCTCTTCGGCCATCGTCAAACCGGCCCCCGGGACGTACAGCAGTGCGTCCTTCTCGTCAGGGTTGCGCGCGATGCGATACTCACCACTGCCGGTGGGATCGACGAACTCTATTTCGACGCCGGATCCGACGCCGGCGATGTAACGATAGAACCATCGCTCGAACGGATACGTCGAAGTCGACCCGCCTCCTTCGTACGACTCGCGCTGGTAAGGGCCGCCCGATGGGTGGCTTTCGATTTCGTCAGGCTTGCCATACGTGATGTAGATTCGGCCGCGATCGGTTTTCCATCCGGGAATACCGGAAGCAAACTTCTCGTTCGCATAGGCGATACGCTCGTAATACTCTTCGCGATACTCGTTTTCATCTGTGTCCGGATCCGGATCGCGCCGCCGCCAGAATTCCTCGATGAAATGTTCGCGCTCGTCATCGGTGGCCAGCTTCTTGAAGGCTTTTCTTTCCTCATCAGTGATGATGTAGGCGACGTCCTTGTCGAGCCAGTCTTTGTAAGCCTTCTTTAACTCAGGTTTGACGTTGCGCGGCTTCTCGGACGGATCCTGACCGGGCTTGGGTTTTTGAGGGAAGGCCGGTGAGGCGGCGAAAGCAAAAGTTAAGAAAGCAACGGCCACGCGGCCCGATCGGTGAAATGACATTATTGGATACTCCTGAAGCTTCGGGAAAGTTAAAACTGCGCGTTACTGGAAACTACGGGTTGCGCGGACACAATCGAATCTCGAATTCTAAGTTTCGCCCTGACCAGAGTCAAGATGCGTGATTTCCCCTGATTAGTTGCCCTTGCGAGCCATTAGGCAGGCGAGTTAAGTCCCGCGGAATTGCCGGGCGTTCGTAACCGAACCGAGTGCGCTTGCGTCTTACAAGGAAAGTCGCAATCATGTCGCGGCAGCGCGCGCGCGCGTTTTATCAAATTAGCGGAGGATTTCTGATGAAAAGACTGTTCTTAATAGCCGGCTTAATGGCGGCTTTCATGCTGGCCGTGGCCTCAGTCGGCGCCAGTGGCGGAATTAATTTCGGCGGTACGTGGACTCTGGATAAAGCAAAAAGCCAGGGACTGAGCCCGCGGTTGGAAAATGCGGAGTCGGTTAACTGCGTTATCACTCAGGATGACAAGACCATTTCCATGGAATGGAAGGTCACCGGTGGCCAACCCCCGGCCGGAGGAGGTCCCGGAAGTGGAGGCGGTGGTGGTCGGGGCCCCAGCGGTCCCCAGGTTTACAACCTCGATGGTAAGGAAGTGACATCAGAAGCCGGTGGCCAGATGGGCGGCACGAATACCATGAAAGCCACCTGGTCGAGCGATGGCAAGACCCTCGAGCTTTCTTCGGTCAGGACCGGGAGCTTCAACGGAAACGAATTCAAAGCTACTCAGGTCGACAAGCTCTCGATGTCGGAAGACGGAAAAGTCTTAACTATTAACCGTCACACTGAGAGTCCCCGCGGCTCAACTGACGCGACAATGGTTTTCAACAAGGGATAGTGCTTTTCAAATTTGGAGTGCGACGGCGCTCTGGATCGGAGTTGATCCAGAGCGGTGTCGCACTCAGCTTGCCACCGCACTTCGAAAAACCTTCTAGCCTCGATTACCGATCACAGCTACAATTCTGCGCGTGCCGACGCGATTCAAATGGAGTCTCATCTCTGATGAGCGTCTTTTGGATACCCGCATCTGCGACCTGCCGGTTCGGATCAAAGGATCTTTTCTCGAACCCCACATCAAACGGCTTTACAGCGAGCTGAATAACCAGGGCATTCGTTTTAAGCCGCACGTTTGGCTTTCGGCTGAGTGGTTTACACCGGACGGCGTGCCCGGATTCGCGATTCCGTTTTATCTGGCGCATCCCCGCCTGATGAAGCTGGAACGGAAATACATGCGCGAAGTCGAAGGCGGGACCGATGTCGAGTGCATGCGCATCCTGAGACACGAGGCCGGGCACGCGCTTGATAATGCCTTCCGGCTTCATTTCAAGCGCCGCTGGATTCGCACGTTCGGCTCGTTCACGCAAAAGTATCCGCCTTCGTACAAACCAAAGCCGAACAGCCGGCGCTACGTTTTGAATCTTGATGCCTGGTATGCGCAGGCGCATCCGGCCGAGGACTTTGCCGAGACCTTTGCCGTGTGGTTACAGCCGCGCTCGAACTGGCGGCGCCGTTATCGAGGCTGGCCCGCCTTGCGCAAACTCGAATACGTGGATGAGCTCTTGAACGAGGTTGCCGGGACGCGGCCCAGAAATCGTGTGCGGCGAAAGATTGAAACGCTTCCGGAAATTCGTATTACGTTGCGCGAACACTACGATCGCAAGCGCGAGAAGTACGCATTCGAATGGCCCGCTTATCTTGATAACGATCTGCGCCGAATCTTTTCCAACGAGCCGCGCCACCGCGCGCGCGAAACCGCAGCCAGTTTCCTGCGCCGCGTCGCTCCGGAAGTCCAGCAACTGGTTTCTGAAGGCACGGGCGTTCACGGTTACGCCATCGATCACGTGATGGAGTTAATGATCGAGCGGGCCGCCCAACTGAAACTGCGGGTCGTCGGCCGCGAGGAACAGCTAAAGCGACACCTGATGGTCATGCTAACCGTGCAAACGATGAATGTGGTCCATTCCGGCTATTACCGGATTGCGTTGTGATTTGGAGTGCGGCGACCTGTCGCCGCTTTTAACGTGAGCGAACAAAAACTTCGTACTAATGGAAAAGCGCCGTCAAGGCCGGCGCACTCCAAAAAGAACGGCGAGGCCTTTAAAAAACTTCGCGTGATGGTTTTGTGTCACGAAGATCTTGTCCCGCCCGAGACTATCGACGGACTGGCCGCAAAAGAAATTGCACCGTTCAAGACTGAATGGGACGTGATTTCAACCCTGAGAAAGATCGGACATGAAGTTTCGCCGGTCGGGGTCTATAACAACCTCGGCATAATTGGGAACGCCCTGCTCGAACACAAACCACACATTGCCTTCAACCTGCTGGAAGAATTTCACGGCTACCCGCTCTACGATCAGCACGTCGTCAGCTATCTCGAATTGATGAAGCAGGCGTACACCGGATGCAATCCGCGCGGCCTGACCATTTGCCGCGACAAAGCCCTCTCAAAAATGGTGCTCGCTTACCACCGCATTCAGGTGCCGGCGTTCGCGGTCTTTCACATGAATCGGATTGTGAAGCGGTCGAAGCGGCTGAAATTTCCGTTGCTGGTTAAGTCGATTAGCGAAGAAGGTTCAGTCGGAATTGCCCGCGCGTCAATCGTCAATGACGACGCGAAGCTGGCCGAGCGCGTCGAATTCATTCACCGCCAGACCAAGACCCACGCGATCGCCGAGCAATACATTGCCGGCCGCGAAATTTACGTCAGCGTCATCGGCAACCAGCGCCTGCAAACCTACACGCCGTGGGAACTGGTCATCGAGAAACTTCCGGAAGGCGCGCCCAATATCGCCACTTCGAAATTGAAGTGGGACCCGGCGTATCAGGAAAAGGTCGGCGTGGTTACCAGAGCGGCAGATTTAGATAAGAAGATGCGCGACAAGCTCGAGCGGCTTTCCAAGAAGATCTTTCGTACGCTGTTCCTGAGCGGGTATGCGCGTTTGGACTATCGCGTGACCGACGATGGTCACATATATCTGCTCGAGGCGAACCCTAATCCGCAAATTGCAAACAACGAAGACTTCGCCGACTCAGCCATGCACTGTGGTGTTGATTACGAAGGTCTGCTCCAGAAGATCATGGCGCTGGGGTTGCGATATTACGCCGCACACGAAATGACTTAGTCAGAACCGGGAGCGACTGGACTTTGAAAATTTGAATCTGGAATTTGGGATTTGGAATCTGTAAAGGGCCTGACGCGTTCCCACTCATCTTGAATCAGTTTGCGAGAGAAGAATCCCGACGTATCGGGATTCTTCGCTCGCCAGGTCGTTAAGACCAATTAGCCACGCTAAGCCCTCACCCAGCCCTCTCCCAAAGAGAGAGGGGCTTAACTACGGGTGCTTACAGTTAGTTAACCGAAGATGCTGCGCCTGACGTCACCACTACTTCCTCTTTTGAGCCGCTGAACGTCAGCCCAATGAATTCCTTCGCGTCGCCGGCGTTCCGCGTGCGAATTGCCGTGTAATTTGCTTTATCGCTACGCGTTTCCAAACGAGCGGTGGTTTTGGCCTTCACCTTATTGTTCTTCAGAATCGTGAGTTCGCTCGTCTTTTCGTCAAATTTGAATTCGTAGTCCCCGGCTTTGAGCAATGTGCCATTGACCATTACGTCAGTCGCCAGCGTGAGCTTGGCGTTTTTGTTGCTGTCCGCAAAGGCGGCCACGGCGCCGAGCGTCCCAATCATAAGTGCAACCAGTATTCGTTTTAAGTAGGTTTTCATATTCTTTGCCTCCAATGTTCGAAAGAGAACTTTCCAGGTTAAGCGTCACGAACGACCTTCATGACCGTCCCGATGCTTCTCAAACGCCCGAGGTCGATGCGATGTTGCAAAAGAAATGTTAAGAGTTGTAAAGAGTTTGCTTTCCGACCAAGTGGAACAGTTTTGAAACTATTTGAGTGAGGAGATCGTGAAAGAGAAGTTGAGGTTTTACCACTGGCCGAGCGTTTCAGGCTCGAGCCAGTGTCGCGTCATATCGCACCAAAGCACCAGCCCGCGCCAGGTATTGAAGCGGGAATAGAAGCGGGCGATTTTCTTGTCGCTGGCCTTCTTGCCGTTATTCCGCATTTTGAAGAACTGCGCGCGTGTCCACGAATCCAGCGCCAGACCGTCATAACGTCCAATCAATTTTAGAAGATTCTCCGCGGCATAGTTGCCGACGCCCTTCACGCCTTTCATTTCTTTCAGGAGTTCAGCCACTGGAAGCTCGCTGCTGAGCCAGCTTTCCACATCGAGCTCTCCTGAAACAATTCGCTGGGCCAGCTCTTTCAGGTAAGGCGCGCGATAACCGGCGCGAATCTTTTCGCGGAAAAACTTCTCGGACTGTTGGGCCATCGCTGCGGGCGTGGGAAATGATTTGCGCCCATCGTCTGATTCATTGCCCAGCCGGCTGACCAGTTCGTTCACCATTTTCTCGGTGAGTGCCCACGAGCAATTGGTAGTGCAAATCATTTTCACGAGGTCTTCAAAGACCGTGGGCGAGCGCAGCAGACGCCCGGCTCCTTCGCTGGCGATCCATGCGAATTCAGCCTCGTTGGCAACGGCCAGATAGAAATTCGTCATGTCGTCGTCGAGCCGGAACATGTGACGCACGTCGCGAATTATTTTGTCGGCTGCTTTCTGGGTGACTCGTCGCGAAGTTTTGATCTTGATGACGCCACGAGCGGTGGTAATCGTGATCGTGATTGATCTTTTCTGACCGATGTCCAGGACACGTACCAGGGTCCACTTTGATTCGTCGAATTCAAACGGCGG
The DNA here is from genome assembly GCA_035274925.1 of Pyrinomonadaceae bacterium. Taxonomy (GTDB): domain Bacteria; phylum Acidobacteriota; class Blastocatellia; order Pyrinomonadales; family Pyrinomonadaceae; genus UBA11740. The sequence continues at coordinate 8,117 of DATENS010000168.1, forward strand.
GAGTACGCACCAGCCGTGACTCATAACGGTGCGGCGAAAGCTGAAATTAGCCGGCGGTGAAATTCTAAGGTCCATGAGTTTTCGGAAAGTGTGACAAGTTACCAGAGCGGCGCGCGAGAGTCGATCCTGGCACAACAAACGGCGACAGATGTGGAGTGCGGCCACTAGTCGCCGCTTTGCCCAAGCGCTGACAAGTCAGCGCACCCCAAACGCTTGTCGTGCGCTTTTTTGAGCAACGGTCCACTTGTTCGCACGGCGACCTCCATGTAATCTGTGCACGTACCCCCGCTACCCCTGAACATAATCGACAAAGCCGGCCGCAGTGGACTCCGCGGACTGCGCTCGGGGAGAATTCGTGCTCAAAAGCCTCAGTCCTCAACAAATTTTCTTTTTTCTCATTCTGGCGGGAGCGTTGCTGCTCTTCATCACGGAATGGATTCGCACCGATATAGTGGCGGTGATGATTGTGGTAGCGCTGTATGCCACACGTGTCCTCGATCCGAAAGAGGCGCTCTCCGGATTTAGCAGCGAACCCGCCATCGTGGTAGCCGGAATCTTCGTGCTTAGCGGGGCGATGCATGCTACCGGTTTGTCCAACGTTATGGGCAAATTAATCGGCAGGTGGGCCGGCCAAAGCCTGTCGCGCGCCATCCTGGTAATCATGCCGGCCGTGGCACTGATGTCGGCATTCACACATCACGTTACTACGACGGCGGTCATGCTGCCGGTGGTTATGGATCTCTCGCGCGAGCGAAAAATTGCGGCGTCAAAGCTGTTGATGCCCATGTCATTTGCAGCTTCACTCGGCACGACCATAACGATCATCGGCGCGCCGGCTTTTCTGCTCGGCAGTACAGCCTTACAGCAATCGGGCCGTTCGGGTTTGGGAATCTTTTCCATCGCGCCGATTGGCCTGGCGCTTTCGCTGGTGGGCACCATCTTTGTCTTGCTGGTGGGCCGCTTTCTGCTCCCCGACAACCAGGCGGCTGCCGACCCGATTAGTCATTACCGGCTGGAAGACTATCTCACAGAAATCGCCGTGTTGCCTGATTCGGGCTTCGTAAAAAAGACCATCGCGGAAGTCGAAGACAGTGACCAGTTTCACTTCACGGCCCTCGGGCTGTTGCGCCGGGGACGGCGGTTGCCCGCGCCGTTCAAGGAAGAGCCATTGCAATCAGGTGACGTGCTCATCGTGCGCACCACGCCCGAAGATCTGATGGCGATTCGCGAGCAACCAAAGATTGAATTGCGGCCGGTGCACCGGTACGGGGAAGCATTGGAAGGAAAAGAAGACAACGGAGAGGACGACGAACAATTCATTCAGGCGATCGTGGCCCCGAAATCTGACCTGATTGGCCGCACGCTGGGGCAGATCGATTTCAAGAGAAGGTTCGGCGCCTTGGTAATCAGTCTTTGGCGAAAGGATGGATGGCTCGACAAAGAGATGTCCAAGGTGAAGTTGCGGGCGAATGACGTTCTGGTGTTGGAAGGCGACCAGGAATCGCTCGCGCGGGTGGCGGACGACCCGGCCTTTCTCATGATGATCCCGTTCCATGGCCAATTGCATCCTCGCCGCAAAGCCTGGCTTGCCGGAGTGATCATGCTGATCACAATCCTGCTGGCCGCTTTCAACCTGCTTTCGATTGAGATGGCAGCAATTGCGGGAGCAGTGGCGGTGGTGCTAACCGGCTGTTTATCGATTCGGCGCGCCTACGATTCCATCGACACGCGCATTTTTGTGTTCATCGCCGGCGCCATTCCCCTGGGCGTGGCCATGCAAAAGACCGGGACCGCCGCGGTCCTGGCTAACTGGATGCAGCACGCGGTGGCGAACTGGCCTGAGCGGCTGGTGCTTTTGGCGCTTTTTGCGGTCGTGGCCGTGGTTACCCAGTTCATGTCCGACGCTGCTACTACGGCCCTTTTCGCGCCCGTTGCAGTAGCTCTCGCGACGGCCCTGGGGCGTCCTCCCGAACCTTACGTGGTGACGGTGGCCATGGCCGCGGTGGTCGCTTTTCTGACCCCGATTGGGCACCACGGAAATCTTTTGATTTACGGCCCCGGACGTTATCGATTTGGAGATTTTGTAAAGGTCGGAACGCCCCTGACAATTGTGGCCGCGCTCGTGGTGGTGTTTCTGGCGCCGCTAATTTGGAGGTAGGTCATGTATGTATCAAGTGCGGTCAATCTGATACTTGACCAAAGCGTGTGCTGGAGGCTAGACTTTACT
>DATENS010000169.1:0-5310 GCA_035274925.1 Pyrinomonadaceae bacterium
ACAGTTCCAATACGCTTATCGGCGGATCCTCTGCCGATCTCGCGAACCTGATTTCGGGGAACGGCGCAGATGGGATTGCCGTCACCAGTATCCAGAACACGATTCAGGGCAACTACATCGGAACCAAGGCAGACGGCGCCAGCGCGCTTCCCAATGGAGGCGCTGGTATTAGCTTCTCCGGAGGCGGCGCGGCATTCAATTTCGTTGGCGGCACAACCTCAGGCGAAGGCAACACGATCGCCTTTAACACCACGGACGGTGTAAGGCTTGCTGACTCCGGCTCAGGCAACAGTATTCGCGGCAATTCGATTCACTCGAACGGCAGCACCAGTAACGATTTAGGTATCGATCTGGGCGTCGACGGCGTCAATACGCCGAACGATGACAAGGATCTGGACACCGGGCCGAACGGTCTGCAGAACTTCCCGATAATCACCGAGGCCAGGATCACCGGTAACGCTGTGATTATTAAGACGATTACCGGAACCTTGAACTCCAATACGGACGTAACCTTCAACATCGACTTTTACAAAAACCTAATTTGCGACGCCACTCACGGCGAAGGCAAGACATACATTGGTACGACTCAGGTAACCACCGATGCAACCACGGGTGATGCGTCGTTTACTTTCCATCCGACAGACATGGCGGTCGGTGACGTGATTACTGCGACGGCGACCAGCACCGGCGCCCAGGACAGCACCTCCGAATTCTCAGCTTGCGCGACTGTAGTGAGCGGGAACCCGGGCGCGGGAGATATTCAGTTCACGTCGGCGACTTATTCGGTGAGCGAGGCCGGACCGACGGCGGCGATCACTCTGACCCGCGTGGGCGGCACTAACGGCCAGGTGTCAACCACTTTCAGCACTTCAGATGGAACGGCGAATGCCCCCTCGGACTACACCGACTCGGATCAGACCGTGACCTTCAATGAAGGCGAGTCGACCAAGACGATTAATATCCCGATCGTTAACGACAACATTTTTGAAGGTGACGAGACGGTTAACCTTACGCTGGGCAGCACTGTCCTCAATGCGCCGCAGCCGATTAATATCGCAGCCCTTCATTCGGCTACGTTAACCATCCAGGATAACGACCCGCTTAATATCGCCGCACATAACGCCTCGGCGAGTGAACCAACTTCCGGCACGGCCCCGATGATCTTTACCGTCAGTCTGAGCAATCCCGCCCAGGCAACGACGACCGTTAACTACGCCACCGCCGATCAACCGCCGGCGATCAGCCATGCCACAGCCGGCACATGCGGCGCTGGCGGCGATTATGTGGCGAAGACAGGTACGCTGACATTTGCACCGGGTGAGCAACTCAAGACCGTCGCGGTCGATGTCTGCGCCGATACCGCCGCGGCTGAAACCAACGAGACCTTCGAGTTCAATCTCTCGGGCCAGAATCAGGGCAACCTCTCTCCCGCCCAGGGAATTGGCACGATCACCATTTCCAATCCCGCGGGCACCTTCCTGATTTCCGAAATCCGGACCAGTGGGCCCGCCGGTCCGGGTGATGACTTTGTCGAGCTCTACAACAACTCGGATTCGCCTGTCACGGTGGCCGACGGCACGGGCATTATGGACACGAACCACGGCTATGGCGTGTTCAAGATGGGCGCCACTTGTGACGCCACGCCGATCCTGATCGGTGTGATACCCAACGGGACAGTCATCCCGGCGCGCGGACATTATCTGTTTGCGGGATCGCAGTACTCGCTAGCAAACTATGGCGGGACCGGAGAGGCCGCGGGTGATCGACCGTTGCTTCAGGACATTGAAGCCGACCGTAACGTCGCCGTTTTCTCGACTGTGGATCTCACTAAGCTCGACACCGGAACGCGACTTGACGCCATTGGATTTAGCGGTAATGGCACAGGCGTATGCCAACTGATGCAGGAAGGTACGCCGCAGTCGCCGACGCTGGGGTCGACAACTGAGCACAGCTTCTTCCGCAAACTCTGCGATGCGCCGGCTATTCAGGGCGCGCCCTGTGCTGTTCCGGGCTTCCCGAAAGACACAAACGACAACGCGGGCGACTTCATGTTCGCGAATGTCGAAGGGACAGTGGTGGCCAGCTTGCCGCTAAGACTGGGAGCGCCTGGACCTGAGAACAAGGCCACGAGTCCAATTCGCCGCGACGTGACGATAAGCGTGAATCTGCTGGATAACACTCAGCCGCAGTCCTTTGTGCCCAACCGCCAGAGGGACTTGACCTCGAATCCGTCAAACCACTCGTCGTTCGGCACGATCTCAATCCGCCGCCGCGTCAAGAACAACTCGGGCGCTCCGGTAACGCGTTTGCGATTCCGGATTGTAGAACTTACCTCGTATCCGTCGCCGGGCAGTGGATTCTCGGATCTGCGGGCGCTTTCATCGAGTCAAATAACCGTGTCCGGCATAAACGATCCGAACACCTGCGGCGCGAACCCCATGCCTTGCTCGGTCACCGTGGAAGCCACGACGCTGGAGCAGACTCCGCCGAACCAGTCAGCCAAGGGTGGCAGCTACAACTCAACTCTGTCGGCGGGAACCGTGAGCATCACGCCCTTGCCGGCTGGTCAATCGGTCAATGTCAATTTCCTTTTGGGAGTTGAGACGCCGGGCTACTTCCGCTTCCTGATTATCGTGGAAGCCCTGCCGTAGATCGGTGGTCAGTTGCTGGTGAGCTAGCCAAAGAACACTTCTGCTACCCGGTAAATCTCTTCATCCAGCCGTTTGAGGTTGCTGACTGCTTCGTCCAACGAGGCCGAGATGATGCGATTCCCACGCAAGGCAGCCATCTGGCCAAAGTTTCCTTCGCGAATTAACTCATAGGCTTTAAGGCCCAGCCGGGTCGCCAGAATGCGATCAAATGGAGTGGGCGAGCCACCTCTCTGGACATAACCTAGTTTGGTGACACGCGCCTGGATTCCGGTACAGCGCTCGATCTCGTTGGCCAGCGCTTCGCCGATTCCGCCCAGGCGATCGTGCCGATAGATCGTTTCGTATTGTTCCGGGGTGAGAAAGACTTCGTCCGCGTGCGGATGAGCATCTTCCGCGATCACCACGATCGAGAAAGCGCGGCCCGCCTGTTTACGATGGGCCAGCAGTTCGCAGACGCGCGTGATCCGGAAAGGATGTTCGGGCACGAGGACCACGTCGGCGCCCCCGGCGATTCCGCCATACGCGGCGATCCAGCCCGTGTGACGGCCCATCACCTCGACCACCATCACGCGGTGATGCGATTCGGCGGTTGAGTGAAGGCGGTCAATCGCGTCAGTAACGATACTGACCGCGGTATCGAAACCGAAAGTGAAGTCAGTGCCGCTGATGTCGTTGTCGATGGTCTTGGGAATACCGACCAGCCGCACCTGATGGTTTTTCCACAGCTCGCGCGCGGCTGAGAGCGAGCCTTCACCGCCCACGACTACCAGAGCATCGAGCCGGTGAGTGGCGATGTTCTCCTTGAGCAGCGCGATCGACTGTTCATCTTTCAGGGGGTTATACCGTGAAGTGCCCAGGATCGTGCCGCCCCGCGGCAGAATTCCGATGACGGCCGTGCGGGTCAGCTCGATAATGTCGTTCTCGACCAGGCCACGAAATCCGTTGCGAATTCCCATCACCTTTACCTCGTCAGCCGAGGCACACCTCACGATCGCCCGGATCGCCGCATTCAGCCCCGGACAGTCGCCACCACCAGTCAATACTCCGATTCTCATTTGGATCACACCACCGGCGTTTGATTGCACGCTGCTCAAATTTTTGGTTTAAGATAATTGCGCTCTCGGAATCGTGATGTCAAACGAGTGATAAAGTTGGTGGCTGTCCCTTTTGGCGTTTTGGTTTTCAAGTCCGCTCCGCGGACTTGTTAAGGTCTATGTCAAGTGAACCACTGATTCTGGCGATGGAGACGGCGACGCGCGCGGGCAGCGTGTGCCTCGCGCTTGGTAATGAGATTTTGGCTTCGGTGGCCGGTGATGCATCCGCGTCTCATTCGAACGACTTAATCCAGAACATGCAGCGAGTGTTGAAGGCCTCGGGCAGGGAACTGAGCGCGGTGGACTTCTTTGCTGCTGCCGAAGGACCAGGGAGTTTTACCGGGCTGCGCATCGGACTGGCAACAGCGAAAGCGCTGGCCACATCGATGCAGAAAAAATGCGCCGGCGTGTCGACACTGGCCGCGGTCGCTGCCGCAGCGGGACCATCTGAGCGCACGGTGGCGCTGCTGCCGGCGGGACGCGGCGAAGTCTTCGCGCAAATGTTCAAAGTGACAAATGACCACGTCGAAGCGCTGGATGCAGCCACGCACATCCCGCTTCAGGCGCTGGTGAACCGTTACGGAAATTTTGGCACGCTCCGATGGGCGGGCGAAGGCGCTCATCTTCAAATTGAATTAATACGCGGTGCGGCGGCGGCACACGGCAACAGCTTCGACGCGTCTTTGTCCGATCTACAGGTTGAAGGATGGGGCCTCGCACCGGAGCAGAGCAATCTCGCCGGGGCGGTCGCCAGACTGGCGAGAGGGGAATGGCAGGCCGGGAGATTAATCTCGCCCCAGGATTTGCGCGCAAACTATCTCAGAGCGTCAGATGCTGAACTCAAAGACAGAGCGTGAAGCTGCCATAGCGGACGGCAGCTCAACTGCGACGATCGAACTGATGACTGAGCATGACCTGCTCGAAGTCGTCGAGATTGAAGAAGGTTCGGGTCTGAGTCATTGGGGCTGGGACGCTTATCACACCGAACTTCAGTCAAATATCGATTCCATCATGCTTGTCGGCCGCGCGCATGCAGTAGCCCAGGGCAACCGGCCGCCGGTGTTGGGCTTCATTGTGGCGCGCTGCCTGGCGGACGAACTCCATGTGAACAACGTTGCCGTGAGACCTGAATATCGCCGGCAAGGACTTGGGCAAGCACTCTTAAATGCCGTTTTATCCTGGGGAAAAGAGAAGCAAGCGAGCTTGGCAGTGTTGGAGGTGCGGGCCGGTAATACCGCCGCCCAAAGGCTTTATCGGGCCTGCGGATTCGAGGTGGTGGGACAGCGGCGGCGGTATTACAAGGACCCGCTGGAAGATGCCCTGCTAATGACAGTTTCTTTGAAAGAGAAGCCTTGATCTGAGGTCGTGGATTGGGTAACATTTCGCCATGCTTCAACCCCGTGAGGATTTCTCACCGCGCGGATACTCTTTCCAACTACTCAATTCGAGAGGAGACTATCTGAAATGGAAATAACCAAGGCGGACAGCCTGAAAGAGCAACTGATGACCAGCAATCCCGAATTTCGCGAATTGGTGCGCGAACACGGTCGTTACGAGGAACGCTT
>DATENS010000170.1:0-6011 GCA_035274925.1 Pyrinomonadaceae bacterium
ACGCGAACATTCCCAAACGACGCCGTGCGGTGATTGCCGGGTCGAGCTGGCGCAGCGTCCCCGCCGCGGCATTACGGGGATTGGCAAACCGTGCCTCGCCTTCCTCTTCCCGCTCGTCATTAATTCTTTCGAAAACTTTGCGCCCCAGGTACGCTTCGCCGCGGACTTCGATTTCATCGGCCACTACTTTGGCGTCTTCACGAAGTCTCAGCGGGATGCTGCGAATTGTGCGCACGTTGGAAGTGACGTCCTCTCCGCGAGAACCGTCCCCGCGCGTGACGCCGCGAACAAAAGTGCCGCCGTGGTAATGAATCGAAAGAGACAGCCCGTCTATTTTCAGCTCCGCTACGTATTCAATGGGCTGATTGCCGGCGAGCTTGCGGCAGCGCGTATCGAAGGCGCGCAACTCGTCAATGTTGTAGCTGTTATCAAGCGACAGCATCGGGCGCCGGTGCACGAATTCAGGAAAGCCTTCGGCGGGACGTCCGCCCACGCGTTGCGTCGGACTATCAGGCGTGATCAGTTCGGGATGTTTAGCTTCAAGCTGTTTGAGCTGCTCGATTAGTTCGTCATACTCGCGGTCGGAAATCTCCGGCCTGTCTTCTAAATAATAGAGATCGTCATGGCGCTGGACCTCTGCGCGCAGTTTTTTGATTTTCTGTTGGACTGGTTGTTGTTTTGGCAAGGTGACTGAAATTAATCTCGATATAACAAATACTTCGGCCGCTTTTCGTCACGCTCAAACCCGCGACACACCAGGCCCGAGGCGAACGCGCGCACGAACTCTTCCCGGATGCGCAATGATTCCTGCCTCGCCGCGTCCGGATCGGATTTCAAGAGCCCGGAAAAGTCGTTTGGAATTTCAATCTTATGCTCAGGTTCGCCCATGGAATATTTACGGCCATCTGCCAGAGCTTCGACACGTGGTGAACGTAATTCCCAATCGGCGAACAAACGGTCGCTGTCCATGCCGAGCGGTCCGGCAGAGCGTTCAGCCGGATTTGTCGCGTAGTCCGTACCGTAGAAATTGACCGCATACGATCGCACCACCACCCCGAGCCGGTTAAGATTGAAGTGCGCGTTGCGCGCGCGAATTGGTTCGAAAGTCCATTTCACAAAATCGCGGCCTTCCGACAGCGCTCGCGCGCGTTGTGCCCACTTGAGCTGCGCGCCCACACCCTGATTCTGATACTCCGCAGCCACCGCCATCATATGTGAGTATCCGAAAACGTCGTCTTTGCGTACGGCGGGAAGGTGCAGCACAAAACCAATCAGTTTTTCCGCTACAAAAGCTCCGAGCGCCCAGCCGCCGGCCTGGGTCGTAACAATCAAGTGCCGGCGGGGCGAGATCTCCAGGTCCGGCAATCCGAACACGTCGCGCTGCAACTGCACGCACGCGTCGAATTCCTCAATAGTATTGACCTGCCGGATGTCCACCAACGTCACCAATCCTGCAAACGCACTTCGCCCAGAGCTGAGGATGCGAAGGCGTCATGATAACAAAGTTCAGGCGCGTAGCCGGAAGGAGTTTTTTTGAGGCGCGATCAAGATGCAGTCGCCGGCAAAGTGATCTTTACTTCCAGACCACGTTCGACGTTATCAGCGCTCATGGCGCCACCCAGAATTTGAATATTTTGCCTGGCAAGAGCCAGTCCGAGTTCACCGGTGCCGGCTTGGTCGTTGTCAGCTTCCAGCAAACCGATCTCAAGCGGATTTGCGAGTGCGTCACCTCTGTCTCGAATGGTCAGTTGTGCGAACTGAGAGTTGATCTCAGCGATCACACCCACTGAGTCGCCTTCAGGGCTTCGGGTGATTGCGTATGCGAGCACGTTGTAGAGGATCTGCCGGACCCGCCCTCGATCAGAGGTGACCGGCGGCAAACTGTCGGCTACCTGGCACTCGATCGTCACTCGCTTTTTTTGCGCGCGATGTGCCAACGCCGTTACTGACTCTCGCAGCAACTCAGCCAGCGAAAATTCCTCGCTCGCTGGTTTCGTCTGTCCCGCTTCCAGCCGCGCCAGATCGGACAATTGATTCAGGCTATTTTGCAGCTGATGCGCTGAGCTTTGGATTCGCTCGCAGAAATTGCGCTGCGCGTCAGTCAGTTTTTCCTGATTAAGCAGGATTTCCGAGAATCCGAGAATCGATGTTAAGGGCGTCCTCAGCTCATGTGCGAGACGCGCAAGAAAAAGCGAGCGGTATCGGCTATTGCGCAGAAGCTCGGCGTTCTGCTTCTGCAGGAGCTCAAGCGTTTGGCTCTCAGTCTCGCCCGAGCCCGAAGCAGGATCAGCAGCCGTGGCCGCGGATCCTGTTTCGGAATTTGGGTTTGCAGGCATGACCTCTTAATTGTCCAAGACGGCGTGCGACAACTTAGTTCCTCGGAATGGCGGCGGCCACCGCTCGTGCCTCGCTCTCGACCGCCAGGTTTAAAGTAATGTCCTGCGTCTCTTCCTTCGCTCCCGTTGAGGACTGCAGAAGCGCGGAAGTACTGCTCGTTGGTACGAGGCGAAAATCGAGTCGCACTTCCGCTTTGCCGCTATCACCGGATCCTACTCCAGCCGCGCGACCAAAGAGCCCGCCAATCTTCTTCCCGGTCGAAGGCGACTTTAACGTCGCAATGTCGGTATAAAGAATGTACGCGCAGTCCTTGGCCTGGGCTTCGATGACGGCTTCACTCGGAGCGCTGGCATTGAGCGGGATTGCCTCGATTCCCTCTTCGCTCAATTCCGCAATCAGCCTTTCACGCAAGGCGTCGAGGGAAACTGAACCCTTTGTCTTGTTATTAATCTCAACCACACCTACGCGGGTTTTCGCGATGGAAGTTGTCGTTGCTCCGGTTGCCTCGCTCGGTTGCGTTGAGGGCCGCGGCGTACTCATGGTTTCAGACGTCATTCCTCCGGCATACATCTCCTGTTGCGAAGACGCTTGCGCGTAGCCGGCGGGGATATCGAAAAGCGCCGCATCCAGAGTTTGCCGTGACAGCTCGACCACCTCTTTTGTGATCGTGGTGGTGACGCTGCCATCAGCCCCGTACATTGTCGTGGTTTCGACCAGCGGATATCCGAGGTTCTGCGGTCCAGTCGTCTTGTATTCGTAGCGATCACGGCAGCCAGTGGCTCCGCCTCCATAATTATTCTGCGACGGACTCATCGATCCGCAGTTCAAGCCGTACTCCAGGTTGATGTACCACCCGTCGGTGTCCATCTTCATCTGCTGCTGACTGCAAGCATCAGGCGATGACTGAAAGGACGTGGTTCGCTTCAGGTGACGTGCGGTGAACCCAAACATCTCTTTGCGTTCGCCGGTATCGACTGTGTTTACCGTCATGGTCACCACGCCGCCGCTACGCGAGGTCCCGCGCCCGGACGAACCGGTCGTTGTCGTGGGACTGGATGTGTCGTCCGTGTCCAGTGGCGTAATGATGTATTTGCGGGCTTTATCATTTACCTGGATCGTCCGGCGCATGTCGCACTGGGTAATGCTCACCATGCTCATCGAGTAAGTGCCGGCACTGATGCTCGTTTCCGTGCGTTCGCGCTTGCCCTTAATCATGGTGGTGCTTTGCGTCGTATTACCTGCCACGGTCATGCGGCTGGTGATCTTGAAGTCACCGGTGATCGGCTTTTCGTCCACCGGCTTTCGTTGTGCTGAAGTAATTGCGGAAACTACCGAGACCGCGCAAATAAGCGCGGCAAATAAGAACAGCTTGACCTTCATGAATTATCGCTCCTGATTAAAAATGATTTACGAGGGGGATGAACAGCAAACTACCAAAAAGTTTTGAGTTACTCAAGAAGCGGCAGTGAGTGGCGTTGGAATTCCGTTTTCTCACGTTCCTCTGCGAAGACCTCTGCGCCCTCTGCGGTTAACGGGCTGTCAAAACCTAAACCGCAGAGAAAGCACGAGGTATCGCAGAGTCCGCAGAGAATGAGCCGGAAGCCGAGTGTTAAGGAGAACGTCCAACTATTGAAACTATTGAAGGGCGCTTTCGGTTCGAAAGGCAGCCTTGTCTTATGATCGGGCTAGTGCCCCACTTTCCAGTGATTCAGAAACGCGACCAGATCTTTCTTCATCATGGCGCGCGCCGCTTCGAACTCGCCATAGCCGCTCCAATAGATCATCTCGCCGTCGCTTTTTAGAACGACCAGCGCCGGCACTCCTTTGTCGAGCGGAATCTTGTATTTGCTGACCAGATCCAGGTTCTTGTCGCCTTCTCCGATATCAACATGGACCAGTACGTAACTCTCTTTTGCGATCTTGCCGGCTTCACCATTGTGTAACGCCTGATCCAGCACGTGACAGTCGTAACACCAGTTACCGCCGAAGATGATTATTACGCGTTTGTTCTCGGCCGCAGCTTTCTCGAGCGCGCCGGCAATCTCTTTTTTGGCGTCGGCATTCGCAGGATAAAGGTCGGTTCTGGCGGTCACCGGTTCTAAAACGCCACCGTCGCTCGCCGCTGGTTTTTGCGCCGCGGCAGTCACCGCAAGTGTCAATCCCACTAGTAAGACCGCGAGACATCTGACTGTTCGAAAACACATTCTATTTTTCCCGGACCTGAGAAAAGAGCCTTTTCAAATTCTGCTCTGCTCAATACTTATGTAAAATGTTTTGAATTTAAGCAAGAGCGGAGATGTACTGAGACTAACTTCAGATGCCCAAACGCACTGACCTTCACAAGATTCTGATCATCGGCTCGGGCCCAATCGTTATCGGCCAGGCGTGCGAGTTCGACTATTCCGGCACGCAGGCGTGCAAGGCCCTGCGGCAGGAAGGCTACGAAGTCATCCTCGTCAACTCGAATCCCGCCACCATCATGACTGATCCCGAGATGGCCGATCGCACCTACATCGAGCCGCTTACGGTTGAATCCGTCTCAGCCATCATCAAGAAAGAACGACCCGACGCGCTGTTGCCGACAGTGGGCGGTCAGACCGCGTTGAATCTGGCCATCGGTTTGGACGACGCGGGCGTGCTGGAAGAATTCGGCGTCGAGATGATCGGCGCGAAGCGCCAGGCTATCAAAGTTGCCGAAGACCGTTTGCTTTTCAAACAAGCGATGGACGAAGCCGGATTAAAGATGCCGCGCGGCGGTTTCGCTAAATCATGGGCCGAAGCCGAAGCAATCGTGAGCGAAACGGATTACCCGGCCATCGTGCGGCCCAGTTTCACCCTCGGAGGCACAGGCGGCGGCACTGCTTTCAATCCTGAAGAGTTTGAAGAGATTGTGCGTGGAGGTCTGGCCGCCTCGCCAATCCACGAAGTCTTGATCGAAGAATCGATTCTGGGATGGAAAGAGTTCGAGCTGGAAGTGATGCGCGACCTGGCCGACAACGTCGTGATCATCTGCTCGATCGAGAATTTCGATCCGATGGGCGTGCACACCGGCGATTCCATTACGGTGGCGCCGGCCCAAACTCTTACCGACCGCGAATATCAAACGATGCGCGACATGGCGATTACGATCATTCGCAAAGTCGGCGTCGAGACCGGAGGATCTAACATTCAGTTCGCGGTAAATCCTGAGAATGGCGAGATTCGCATCATCGAGATGAATCCGCGTGTGTCGCGATCATCGGCGCTCGCTTCCAAGGCGACCGGCTTCCCGATCGCCAAGATTGCCGCGAAGCTTGCCGTGGGTTACACGCTCGATGAAATCCCAAATGACATCACCAAAAAGACTCCGGCATCTTTTGAACCGACCATCGACTATGTCGTGACGAAGATTCCCAAGTGGAACTTTGAAAAATTTCGCGAGGCCGAAGACGTGCTCGGCACGCAGATGAAATCAGTTGGTGAGGTGATGGCGATCGGCCGAACCTTCAAGGAATCGCTGTTCAAAGGGCTGCGATCGCTGGAAGCGGTAAAGCCCCTGCGCCTGGAAGACGTGCCGAATGACGAGCTTCAGCGAAAGCTCGCGCGGCCGAACTCGCAGCGTTTCTCCTACATTACCTACGCGTTGGAACACGGCTGGTCGATCGAGGAAATTCATCGACTGTCCCGCATCGATC
>DATENS010000171.1:0-14119 GCA_035274925.1 Pyrinomonadaceae bacterium
ACATTCATTACGGCCTCGCCGCCAGCCGCGCACGTCTCGGCGCCATTGATACCGCGCTGAAGTCTCTGCGGCGCGCTTTGGATCTTCAACCTAACCTCCGCATTCGCGCTCAGCGCGACATGGATCTCAACTCACTTCGCAGTGATCCTGAGTTCGAGCAACTGATATTCGCTCGTGAGCAGTGACCGGCGTTCACACTCCAATCATTTTCATCGAGTTTATACACGTTAGCTCCCGTTTCAGGTATATTTCCTTCTGGCGTGAAGCGCCTACAGGCTGAGTATAAGTGAACGACTCGAGGCACAATCCCGGATTGAAATTGGTGGCCATTGGCGGCGGCACTGGCCTGTCGACACTGCTGGCTGGTTTGAAGCAGTTCGTCGGAAAGAAAGACGACCAGCTTTGGCTGTCTTCGTTGTCAGCGATTGTCACCGTCTCGGACGATGGCGGAAGCTCAGGCCGTTTGCGGGACGAGTTGCAGATTCTTCCGCCCGGGGACATTCGCAATTGCATGATTGCCCTGTCGGAAGACGCCACGCTTCTCTCCCGATTGTTTCGTTATAGATTTCGTGGGTCGGGCGATTTAGCAGGTCATAGTTTCGGCAATTTGTTTCTGGCGGCCCTCGCCGATGTCACTGGCGACTTTGTTGAAGCGGTGCGGCTCTCTTCCGAAGTTCTGGCCAGCAAGGGCCACATCTACCCGGCAACCATTACCGACGTGAGGCTTATTGCCGAACTCGACGACGGTCGCGAAGTTCACGGCGAAACTCAAATAACCGGAACGAAATCACCGATTCGACGGCTGCGATTGGAACCTGAGCACTGTATGCCGCTGCCGGATGCCCTGGCAGCAATTCGCGCCGCCGACATGATCACGATTGGCCCGGGCTCGCTTTACACCAGCATTCTGCCGAATCTGCTGGTTTCGCAGGTTGCTGATGCCATCGCCGGATCCGAAGCTACAAAGGTTTTTGTCACTAATCTTATGACTCAACCCGGCGAAACCGATGGCTACGACGCGCAAAGGCACATAACTGCGGTGAAAGAGTATGCGCCGCAGATTCACTTTGATTACATCCTGCTGAACGATCGCCCGATCACTGAGGCGCAAGCGACGCTCTATGCGGCCGATGGCGCACATCAGGTAAGATGGGACAAGGGCGTTTCTTTCAGCCCTGCCGGCGCCGCTGAAATTATTCGCACAGACCTGCTCGAAGAAGGAGACATGGTTCGTCACGATCCGGAACGTCTTGCCCGCGCGGTCATCACGTGCGCCAGCAACGCGCGCATGCCCCTTGGCGTTTGAAGCTCCGCAAATAATAGCCTTGCAATCCAACTCCAATACAAAAGAGATTGATCAGAACCCGGCGTCACCTCTCGAGGTGCTCATCATGGCTGCCGGGCTCGGCACGCGGATGAAGTCGAATCGCGCGAAGGTCCTGCACCAGCTTGATGGCCGGCCAATCGTGTCGCATGTCTGCAAGACGGCTTTCGCTTTGGGCGCGGGAAAAGTTTATGTGATCGTCGGTCATCAGGCCGATGAAGTTCGCGCGGCGGTGGAAAAAGACTTTTCGTCCGCGCAATCGCAGCTCGTCTTCGTGCAGCAACGCGAGCAGCGGGGCACGGGCGACGCGGTGATGGCCGCGCAGCGTGACCTTGCTGCTGCTGACCGCACGGTGCTCATCTTGTCCGGGGATGTTCCCATGGTTCGCCCACAAACGCTGACAAAACTTCTCGATGTTCATCGATCGACAAAAGCCGCTTGCACAATTCTTTCAGTGAGATTGGAAAACCCCACCGGTTACGGCCGCGTGATTCGCAATGACGCCGGGGGCTTTGACCGAATTGTCGAACAGAAGGACGCCACGGAAGAGCAACGACAGGTACGCGAGATTAACGCAGGAATTTACTGTTTTGAGAGCGCAAAGCTGGTGGCAGCGCTCGGCAAGACAAAGCCCAACAACAAACAAGGCGAGTATTACCTGACTGATGTGCCGGCGATTTTGCTGAGTGACGGCGAGCAGGTGGCCATCTATCAGCACAACGATCCTAGAGAGGTTTCGGGTGTTAACACGCGAGCGGAGCTTGCCGAATTCGAAAACCTGATGCGGCGCAACACGATTCGGCGGCTGATGCTCGACGATGGTGTAACGTTTATCGATCCGTCGCACGCGTACATTAGCAGCGAAGCAAGTATCGGCCGCGACACTGTCATCCACCCTGACGTTCACATTCAGGGCAAGTCTGTAATCGGTGAAGGCTGCGAGATTCATCAGGGCTCGCGAATCAAAGATAGCCGGATTGGTGACCGCGTCACGATCAAAGATCACTGCCTAATTATTGATTCGGACATCGGAAATGACTGTGCCGTCGGTCCGTTTGCACATTTGCGGATGAATGCGTTCATGGAAGAGCGGTCCGTGGTGGGTAATTTTGTTGAGGTTAAGAAGTCGCGAATTGGACGGGGCACGAAGAGCATGCACCTGACTTACCTGGGTGACGCGACCATTGGCGAAGAGACGAATATCGGGGCGGGCACAGTAACGTGCAACTACGACGGCAAAGACAAGCACGCCACCATCATCGAAGACCACGTGCGCATTGGATCGGATACCATGCTGGTGGCGCCGGTTCGCGTCGGCAGTGGGTCAGTCACCGGCGCGGGGTCTGTGGTAATAGAAGACGTCCCGCCGGACACGCTGGTGGCCGGAGTGCCCGCCAAGCAAAAGAAAAAACTGAAAGGCTAGAATGGCAGGTAAGATCTTCTTCCTGCCTACTGTCTTATGTGTGGAATAGTCGGATACGTTGGAAAGAAACCGGTCGTGCCGCTAATCATCGACGGCCTGCGCAAGCTTGAGTACCGCGGTTACGATTCCGCGGGAATAGCAGTCGTCAATGGTAAGCAGGAGTTACAGCTTACGCGCGCTGAAGGGAAACTTCGCAATCTGGAAGCCGCCCTCCAGGAGAATCCTCTTTCAGGCAACTACGGAATCGGCCACACGCGTTGGGCTACACACGGGCGTCCGACGGAAGAAAATGCGCACCCTCATCGAGACTGTACCGGCCGCCTTGTCGTCGTTCACAACGGCATCATTGAAAACTATCTGCAACTCAAGGACGAGCTCCGCAAGAAAGATCATCAGTTTGTTACTGAGACGGACACCGAGATCGTCGCCCATCTGATCGAGGAACACCTGAAAGACGGCACGGATTTCGAAACGGCCGTACGCCGGACGGTGGGCCAGTTGCGCGGCATCTTCGCTCTTTCAATTCTCTCAGCCGACGAACCCGACACCATCATCTCTGCGCGTCAAGGCCCTCCGGTCGTGATCGGACTTGGCGAAGGCGAATACTTTGTCGCTTCCGACATCCCCGCAATCCTCGAGCACACGCGCGACATGTTCTTTCTGAACGACGGCGAAATTGCGGTGATGAAGAAAGACGGCGTGCGCGTCACTGACTTTGACGGCAACCCAGTCGAGCCGCAGCCGCAGCACATTACCTGGGACCCGATTCAGGCGGAAAAGGGCGGCTTCAAGCATTTCATGCTCAAGGAGATTTACGAGCAGCCGCGCGCCGTTCGCGAAACCGTCGAGGGTCGAATCTCGCACGATACCGGGCGAGTTTTCCTCGACGAAATGAAAAACATCAGCGAAGAGGACTTCAAACAGTTCACGTCCATCAAGATCGCTGCCTGCGGCACTTCGCTGCACGCGGGACTGGCCGGCAAGTACATGATCGAACAACTCGCGCGCGTGTCTGTTGATGTCGACTATGCGTCTGAGTTCCGTTATCGCGATCCGGTGCTGGACGACAACACTCTGCTGATAGTGATTTCGCAATCGGGCGAGACGGCGGACACGATTGCCGCGTTGCGGGAAGTAAAAGAGCGCGGCGCGAAGGTGCTTTCGATTTGCAACGTGCAGGGCTCAATGATCACGCGCGAAGCCGACGGCACAATTCTCACGCATGCG
Source organism: Pyrinomonadaceae bacterium (assembly GCA_035274925.1). GTDB lineage: Bacteria > Acidobacteriota > Blastocatellia > Pyrinomonadales > Pyrinomonadaceae > UBA11740. The sequence goes on from DATENS010000171.1 coordinate 3,975, forward strand.
GGTCCGGAAATCGGTGTGGCATCGACCAAGGCTTTCACCTCGCAGATGATTGCGCTTTACCTTTTCGCGCTTTATCTGGGTCAACTGCGCGGTACGCTTGATCGCGATCAAAGCCTGGCGCATGTGCGTCAACTAGCCGAGCTCCCGGTAAAAATGGAGCACCTGCTCAACGAATCTGAATCCATCGAAGAATTGTCGAAAGAGTTCTTCCGGGTAACGGATTTCCTTTATTTGGGTCGGGGCATCAATTTCCCGATCGCCCTCGAAGGCGCGCTGAAACTGAAAGAGATTTCCTACATTCACGCCGAAGGGTATGCCGCGGGCGAGATGAAGCATGGCCCGAACGCTCTCATCGATGAACGTCTCCCGGTAATGTTCATTAATACGCGAGATGCAGGCGATCGTTCTTCAGAGCTGCGGTACGAGAAGACGCATTCAAACATTGTGGAAGTAAAAGCGCGCGAGGGCATTGTCATCTCGGTTTTGACCGAGGGCGACACCATGTCTTCGGTTGTTTCCGATCACGTCATCTCGGTTCCTACTTCGAGCGAGCTCTTGTCGCCCCTGCTCTCGATCATTCCACTGCAATTGCTGGCGTATCACATCGCTGTGCGCCGCGGTTGTGACGTAGATCAGCCGAGAAACCTTGCGAAGTCGGTGACGGTGGAGTGAAAAAGTCTGGTAGTGCTCCGTTAGTGTGTTGCTAACGGAGCACTACCAAAAGTCTTTCACCGTTGACACCGGTACGTGCCTGCCATAAAGTTTTAGCCTTCCCGACAAACACTTTCGATCGCGAACTCGGTTTTTACCTGGCAAGGCCGATCAAGATCGGCGATCGCCAACTTACAAGGAGGTTTCCATGATTAGAAATTTGTTTATTCTCGTCGCCCTCATTGCTGTTGGCGCGACCGCACTAATGGCGCCGAACGCTCTTAATCGCACCGGGACTGCGGGCACAATTAGCACTACGCCGCCCAAGGATGCCCCATCACGTGATCGTTGTGCCACTCGTCACATCGATGAAACGACGGCCACGCAGTATGAAGGTGCGCTCAATCAATTCAACTCAAAGCGAAGTCCGGGCCAAATCCGCAAGAGTGGTTCAGTTACTGTCCAGGTTTATTTTCATGTCGTGAACAAGGGGCCGGGAGTTGAGAATGGTGATGTGCCGATCAAATGGTTGCGAGACCAGGTCACTGTTCTGAACGCGGCCTATGCGGGCGCAGATCCGGGTGCAGGAAACGCTTCGGCAAACACGCCGTTCCGCTTCGCGCTCGCTGGTGTGGATCGCGTAACCAATACTGACTGGTTCAATTCGGGAATCGGCTCAGAGGAAGAGCGCGAAATGAAGACTGCCTTAAACGTAGGCGGCGCAGACGCGCTGAACTTTTATGTTAACAATGCCGGCGGCGTCTATCTCGGTTGGGCCACATTCCCCTTCTGGTATGCAGGGGATCCGACTCAGGACGGCGTGGTGGTTTTGTACTCGAGTCTTCCCGGCGGCAATTGCTGTGGAAGCAGCGTCTACAATCAGGGCGACACCGGAACGCACGAGGTCGGTCACTGGCTCGGACTGTTTCACACTTTCCAGGGTGGCTGTGCGGCTACCTACAATGACTTCGTCGCTGACACTCCTTCTGAACGCTCGCCGGCTTTCGGATGTCCTTTCGGGCGCGACACCTGTCCCAAGCCCGGCATTGACCCTATCGAAAACTTCATGGACTACTCCGACGACCCGTGCATGTACCAGTTTACAAACGGGCAGTCGGCACGAATGGAAGGCATGTCGGCACTCTATCGAGGACTGTAAGGTAAAAGTCCGTGCAGGATGTGCTCCAAATATTCGGCTTGGGGTATAATGGCGCGCGAACAACTTGGATTCGTCCCGTGAGACAAAAATGAAACGAAAATTCCCCCTCTCGTCATCACGCTTAGCCGGGGCGCTGTTACTTCAGCTAGCGTTGGTTGTGGTCTTTTCTTCCGCCGGGCTGGCCCAAACCCAAAAGAAGGATAAGAAGAAGAAAGTAATGCCGACGGGCACTCCCGTGCTCTGGCGTGGCCACGGCGATATCCCCAAGCTGGACCTCACGTACGGATCAGGTTCGGCCGCGATGGCGCCGGTCGCACCTTTTACTTTCATTCGTGAAGAAAAGCAGGGTGCGTCGCCGAAGTTTCGCGTGAAGGATGCGCAGGGCACGACCTGGACAGTGAAGCTCGGGGTTGAAGCCCAGGCCGAAACCGTCGCCACACGGATCGTTTGGGCCATGGGCTATTACACGGAAGAAAGCTACTACCTCGATCGATTTCAAGTGAACAGCCTGCCGCGTCTCTCGCGTGGCCAGGAGTTTGTGGAAAGTGGAAATATTGTTCGCGGGGCCAAGTTTGAGCCGAAGCGAAAGGGCGTGACTCGAGGCGAATACTGGGACTGGCTTAAGAATCCGTTCCTCAACTCACGTGAACTGGACGGCCTCAAAGTTCTCATGGTGTTGTTGGCAAACTACGACACTAGACTTGAGAACAACCATATTCTCTATCAGAAAGACGAAACCACGGGACAGATGCAGGCGCGTTACGTGGTAACTGATATTGGCGCGACGCTGGGACGAGTCGGTGGCCTGGGTGGGAAGCGCGTTAAGAACTCGCTGGAAGACTTCAAAGACACAAAATTCATCGTGGCGATTCAAAACGGCGTCGTGGAATTTGATTACAGCACTAAACCAAAAGGCGCCGGCAAGTTCGCTTCTCTTTTCAGCCCCGGATATGGGAAGAGCCAGGCCAACAAGGAAAAGGCCATGCGCCACATTCCCGTCGCGAATGCCAAATGGATGGGCGGATTGCTCTCGCAACTCACAGAAGATCAACTCAACGATATCTTCCGTGCGGCAAACTATGACGAAGCCACCAGGAAAGGTTTTGTTAAAGTCCTGCGTGAGCGGATCGGTCGGCTCGCTGATCTCTGAGTGAGTGAATGAAGATGAACTCTAAACTGCGAAGGTTCAGATCACCCGGCTTCTCTTACGCGGTCGTATTGGTCACTTTAGTCGCGCTCGCCCTCGTGGGTGTCACGGGCCGGGCAAACGGGCCGTCGTTCCCGGGCGTAAGCATCGAGAACTTTGGCAAAGTAAACGACCATTACTACCGCGGTTCTCAACCTGATCACCAGCAGTTTGCTGAGCTAAAGCGAATCGGGATTAAGACCGTGATCGATTTGAGGAAAGACAACAAAGCCGCCGCCGAAGGGTGGGCTCGGGACTCAGGTCTTAAGTATTTCAGGATTCCGCTAAAGGCCAGCACGGCCGCCACCGAAGAACAAACCGCTTACTTCCTAAGTCTGGTGAACGATCCGGAAAACTGGCCGGTATATGTTCATTGCAAGGGAGGACGTCATCGCACGGGCGCGCTGACGGCTGTCTATCGAATTACTCATGATGGGTGGACGGCGGACCAGGCTTACCGCGAGATGCAAGAATTCGATTTTAATAACGGTTTCTTTGGCGGACCCGGAGCTCAGAAGAAATTCGTTTATTCCTTTTACGAGCACTTTCGCGCGACGGCGACGGCGAAGTGAAGTCGCCGCTTTCTCGCGGGGTCCCACGCCGGCAGCCCGCGTGGGGTGCTCATAGCGCTGACAAGTCAGCTCACTCCATACAACTGGCGCCCGCTCCGCACATCGCTACCCCGAAAATCCACGCAAGGGCATCTTGTCTGATCGCTGCAACCAATTATCAGCGGGATATGCGGACGACGCGTCGATGACGTGAAGCGTGTACGCGTGGCGCGATTTCGACGAGCGGTTTTCGCGGCTAAGGTGCGGCAACAGGCCGTGAAGAACGATCACGGTGCCCTTCTTAACTTCCAGCGGAATCGCTTTCGCTTCCGGCCATACTGAGTCATCGAACACCTCGAAGCGCGTGCCTCCGCCTTCCGCGCGCACAAAACGTGATTTCAATCCGATTTTGTGTCCGCCGGGAATTACCCACAAACATCCGTTTTCCCTGTTAGCGTCTTCCAGCGCGAACCATAACCCAACCATGCGAAGCGGTTCGGTAAAAAGAAAGGTAGCGTCCTGATGGCAACTGACTTCCCCGCCGATGTTTGGCTGTTTGAAGATGTACATCGACTGCAAGAGGAGCGGTTCTCTAATGCCGAGGCCGGCCACCAGCTCTCTGATTTCAGCCGTGCGCGAGAAAGCATTGAACGCCGGATCCAGGTCGTGAAGCGCGTGTCCGATCTTGTTTATCGAACGCTCTTTGGCTTGCCGTAAACTTCCGTCGGGGTTGAAGGCGTTCTCTTCAAAGAAAAACCTGATCTGATCGCCCGATTCAAGAAAATAATCGTCGCTGGTGCGTGTCTGTTCGTGCGTCGAGAAGATTGACACCACCCCCGCCGGATCAAAATTTTGAACCAATTCTTCCGCCCGCGCGTGCAAAGCATTGCATGCTTCGTGACTTACAAAATTCGGGAGAACGAGGAATCCATCGCGCTCGAATTCAAGAAGTTGGGCGGGATTCATGGGGATGCATTGTTAGGCGGGCTTGGCTGGGACGTCAAGAAGTCAGTACTGGGAGCAGTAGGGATCAGGTCAGTGCCTGGCGCTCCCAACCTCGGAGGCGGCAAGCCCCGGTCGCCACCACCACCCCACGCGGGCTGCCCGCCCGGGGACCCCGGTCCGCTCCCGGTACTGACCTCATTTGTGTTATAAAAACGCGGTCTTCCCTTTTCCCAGTGGCTTCGCCTTTAACAGGCGGCGCAAATCGATTCTTTCAGGAGATATCAGAATGTTAACTCTCATGCGTATTCGTTTGTCCATTCTCACCGCCATCATCTTGTTCGCAGGTCTGGCCGGCTCTCAGAGTCAAATCGCCCGCGCGCAGGCACTCACCGACAAGATGCCTGTCGATTCGGCAATCACTATCGGCACATTCCCCAACGGCATGCGTTACTACATTCGGGCCAACAAGAAACCCGAGAAGCGCGCCGAATTGCGATTAGTGGTTAAGGCCGGTTCGATTCTGGAAGAAGATGACCAGCAAGGCCTGGCTCACCTGGTTGAACACATGGCTTTTAACGGCACCAAGAATTTTCCCAAGAACGACATAATTGCTTTCATGGAGTCGCTGGGCATGCGGTTCGGCGCCGACATCAATGCCTATACCAGTTTTGACGAAACGGTTTACATGTTGACCGTGCCCACCGATAACCCGGAGAAGCTGGCGCGGGCATTTCAGGTCCTGGAAGACTGGGCGCATAACCTTACTTTCGATTCTGCCGAGATCGAGAAAGAGCGCGGCGTAGTGATGGAGGAATGGCGCATAGGCCGTGGGGCGGGTCGGCGCATGCTGGACAAGATCTTTCCGGTGATTCTCAAAGATTCGCGTTATGCGGATCGGCTGCCAATTGGCAAACCGGAAATCATTCAGGGCGCCAAGGCCGAGCGGATCAAACAGTACTACGCTGACTGGTACCGGCCCGACCTGATGGCGGTAGTGGCCGTGGGTGATTTCGACAAGGCTGCGATCGAGAAGCTGATCACGAAGCATTTCGCTTCGCTTCCTGCCGCGACGAAACCTCGTCCGCGCGCCGAGTACGACGTTCCCGACAAGGCTGAAACTTCGTACGTCATCGCGACCGACAAAGAAGCGACGGGTACTATTGTTGGAGTCGACACGATTTTACCTTCGCGTCCGGACGGCACGGTCGGCGCTTACCGGCAGAAAACTGTCGACCGCCTGTTCGGAGGAATGCTGTCGGCGCGTTTCTCGGAAATCGCGCAGCAGCCCGACGCGCCATTCGCCTTCGCTTTCGCCGGGCGTGGCCGCTTCTTCGCACGGTCCAAGGACACTGCGTCGCTGACCGCCTTCGCAAAGGAAGGCCAAATCGAGCGCGCGCTGGATGTAATGCTGACTGAAGCGGAACGCGCCTCGCGGTTCGGGTTTACCGCCACCGAGCTTGAACGCGCAAAAGTGAATATGCTGCGAAACTACGAGCGGCTCGCCATCGAAAAGGACACGCAAGAGTCTTACAACCGGGCAGATGAGTACGTGCGAAACTTTCTTAGCGACGAGACCTTACCCAGCGCCGAATACGAATTCGAGTTGCATAAGAAGTTTCTGCCTGAGATCAGTCTGGCTGAAATCAACAAGCTGGCAAGCGAGTGGTTTCAAAACCGTAACCGGATGGTCGTAGTCCGATCTCCTGAGAAAGCAGGACTCGTGATTCCGGATCAGGCAAAGCTTGCCGCCGTCGTCAAGGCGGCGGCGTCAAAAGACCTGAAGGCTTACGTGGACACGGTGACCGCCACTGCGCTGCTCGAATCGGTTCCCACACCCGGCACGATCACGAAAACCGCGACGAAAGATGCCGTCGGCATTACTGAATGGGAGCTGTCAAACGGAGTCCGGGTCATTCTTAAGCCGACAAATTTCAAAGAAGACGAAATCCTGGTGCGCGCGAGCAGTCCCGGTGGCACTTCTCAGGCCTCTGACAAGGATTTCATTCCCGCTCAGTCAGCCACGCAAGTCGTTACCGCCGGCGGAATCGGTAAATTCAACAACATCGATTTCCGCAAATTCATGACGGGCAAGATTGCCAGCGCCAATCCTTTCATCACTGAAGTTCGCGAAGGGCTAACCGGCAGCAGCTCGAAAAAAGATCTGGAAACCATGTTCCAGCTCATCTATCTGAGATTTACCCAGCCGCGCGCCGACGCCACGGCGTTCGCGGTTCAATCGTCTCAGACAAAAAATTTCCTCGCCAACCAAAACACATCGCCGGAAGATGTCTTCTTTAACACACTCACGACGGTGAGATTTCAGAACCATTTGCGCCGGCGCCCGATCATGCCTGAGACGGTCGACCAGTGGAACCTCGAGAAGTCGATGGCCTTCTACAAAGATCGTTTCGCGGATGCGAGCGACTTTACTTTCGTTTTTGTCGGCAGTTTTGATCTCGCCACCATGAAACCGTTGGTTGAGAAGTATTTGGGCTCGCTGCCTTCAATCCGCCGGAAAGAAACCTGGAAAGACGTCGGCGTTAAGCCGCCGGATGACATTGTCGTCAAGAAAGTCGAAAAGGGCGTTGAGCCGAAGAGCCTGTCGGCCATCGTTTTCACCGGGCCGTTCAAATACGATCAAGAGCAACGGATCGCGATTCGCGCCATGTCAGAGATCCTGCAGCGCCGGCTACAGGAAGCCATCCGCGAGGAGTTGGGAGGGACTTACGGCGTCAGCGCTACTCCGACCTACGACAGAATTCCCAATCCGAATTACGCCATCACCATTCAGTTCGGTAGCGCTCCTGATCGCACTGAGGCCCTAATCAAGCGAGTATTTGAAGAGATCGAGTCACTGAAAACAAACGGCCCGACGGACCAACAGTTGGCCGACCAGAAAGAAACGCTGCTGAGAGAGTTTGAGACAAACAGCAAACTGAACAACTATTTGGTGACTCAAATCGCTTTCCGATACGAAAACAACGACGATCCCGCGAGTCTTTGGCTGATTCCTGATTTCTATCGGAAGCTGGACAAAGCGGCGATTCAGCAAGCGGCAAAGACTTACCTCAATACGAAGCGCTATGTTCAGGTAATGCTGTTCCCGGAAAAGAAATAGATCACCGTCGGCGTTAATCCATCGCGGCCGGAACTCCCCGCCGGCCCAGTATCATGTAGCACGCGCGTCTTGCCTGTGATTTAACGCGCGGGACGCGCGTGCCACTTTTCAAGCTGAACCACCGCTTAAAAGAAACGCGCCTTGCAGCATCAGGTTCTCGGTTCTAGACTCGGGGTGAGATTAAGAAATGGAGCCGGCTACCGGGGTTGAACCGGTGACCTTGCGATTACGAATCGCACGCTCTACCAACTGAGCTAAGCCGGCTTTGACTCTGGAACTATACGAACCGGCAGTTTTTAGTGTCAAGGAGTAGCACTGACTCCCTCTCCCTTTTGGGAGAGGGAAAGCTGTACACATGAGCGACATCACCGTTATTGGCGGCGGACTAGCCGGGGTAGAAGCCGCCTGGCAGGCTGCGGAAGCCGGAGCCGAGGTGCGTCTTTACGAAATGCGGCCGGTGCGCTCGACACCCGCGCATCGCACTGACCGGCTCGCTGAGATTGTCTGCTCGAATTCGCTGAAGTCTGATGAAGCAGGTTCTGCTTCTCACCTGCTAAAAGAAGAATTACGGCGGGGAGATTCGCTGGTTATGCGTGCGGCCGAACAGACGCGAGTGCCGGCCGGCGCGGCCCTGGCCGTCGATCGCCAACAATTTGCTGAGTACATCACGCGCGAAATCGAATCGCATCCGAAGATTGAGATTGTGCGTGAAGAAGTCACTTCGATTCCTGCCAAAGACATTGCCATCATCGCTACCGGCCCGCTGACTTCGGATGCCCTCACGATGGAAATCATGAAGTTCACCGGAGACGACCAGTTGTACTTTTACGACGCCATCGCGCCAATCGTCGCCGGCGATTCGATCGACACCTCAATCGCGTTTCGAGCCGCTCGGTACGGCAAGGGCGGTGACGACTATTTGAATTGTCCGTTCGATGAAGAGCAATACGCGCGCTTCTACGAAGAGCTTATTAATGCCAACAGCGTGCCCTTGCAGCGTTTCGAAGAAACGCGATGGTTCGAGGCTTGTTTGCCCATCGAAGAACTGGCCCGGCGCGGAGTTGATACGCTCCGATATGGCCCTATGAAACCTGTCGGTTTGGTCGATCCGCGCACCGGCCGCGAGCCGTACGCCGCCGTGCAACTTCGTCAGGAGAATTTAATGGCCGACGCATACAGTCTGGTCGGTTTTCAGAATCACCTCCGCTATGGCGCCCAGGCGCGGGTGCTGCGCCTGATTCCCGGCCTTGAGCGCGCTGAGTTTCTGCAATTCGGCCAGATTCACCGCAACACCTACATCAACGCGCCGAACGTGCTCGCGGCAACCATGCAGGCGCGCGAGCATCCAACCATCTTCTTTGCCGGGCAAATCACCGGGGTGGAAGGCTATGTTGAGTCGGTGGCGATGGGTTGGTTGGCCGGAAAGAATGCCGCGCGACTTCGCCTCGGCCAGGAACTTTTGATTGCGCCACCGCGTAGTGCCATCGGAGCGCTGGCGCGATATGTTTCAAGCGCCTCGACCGCGAATTATCAACCGGTCAACATCACATTCGCGCTACTCGAACCGCTGAATCGTGAAGAAGCGAAAAGCGTCCGGCGCAAGCGTGACCGGCATTTATTGCAAGTAAAGTTGGCGCTGGAGGAATGGGACAACTGGATGCGCACCACCATATCTGAACCACAACCTGAGTTAGCGGCGACAACCTGAGCAAATGCAAATGCCTCTCGATCCTCCAAAGTTTTCCAGGCGATGCTTCAGTCTTGGAATTTCGGTTTTGTTGCTGGCCTCGCCGCTCGCGATTCAATCACAATCCGGCCGTCAAAAAGATCCGAAAAACCCAAATACCAACCGAAACGAGCGCCAGGGGTCTTTGATCGCTGACCCTTCCAACTCTCGTGTCGACGAAGGCGACGAAGTCGTCCGCGTCAGTTCCAGTCTGGTGCCCGTGCCTGCAACGGTGGTCGACGGTCGTGGTGTCGCGATTACCAATCTCAAGCTCGATGACTTTGAGTTGCACGTGGACGGACAGGTCGCTCAGATAAACGAGATCAGCCGCTCAGAGACCCCGGTTCGGATTGCCATGCTTTTTGACAACAGCGGCAGCTTGAGCGCGTCGCGCGAGTTTGAAAAGCACGCCGCGACTCGCTTCTTTGAGAACGTGCTCAGGCCCGTGGATCAAGCCGCAGTCTATTCAATTGCGACCAATGCGGAACTGGCCCAGCCGATGACCAATGATGTGCGGTTGCTTCAGCAGACCATCGAGGGATTTGGAAAACCTGAGGGCTCGACTTCCCTTTACGACGGAATCTTTGCGGCGCTGCTCTACCTGAAACCCTACCGCGGCCGCCAAGTGATCGTCATTGTCTCTGACGGCCGCGACACCACCAGCCGGCTCGATCATGACTTTGATGCTACCAGGCAGCGGCTCCTGGGCGATGAATGTCAGATCTACGTGGTGCAAACCGGCCTTTATGACAACGCGAATGTGCGTGACCTCGCGGCTGAGCGTCGCATGGAAGAGTTTGCCGCCCAGA
>DATENS010000172.1:0-4499 GCA_035274925.1 Pyrinomonadaceae bacterium
TCGGATAATCCAAGGATTCGCCGCGGCGGTCGAATAATTCCCAGCCACCGCTCGGCACAAACCCGCTGCGTAGCAGCGCAATGTTTATAGGAATCCCATACCAAAGAAAACCCTCGCGCCGAAGGCGCGAAACTTTCTGTCGCCCATAAATGGGCTCAAGAGAAATCATGAGGGCTCTTTGGGCTATAAACATTTCGTGCCTAACGGCACTCTCGGTATCCCCTGCTCACTGCGTCTTTCCGGCAAACGATGCCAGCAGGACCGCGATAGCGTCGACTGAATCGCGGCGGACCGCGGCGGCGTCGGGATAATTGTTCAGCATCATCGAAAACACTAAACGCTCTCCCGATGCAGTCGTTACGTATCCGCCCAACGATGCGACCGAACTGAGCGAGCCGGTCTTGGCGCGCACGTTACCTTCGGCCGCTGTGCCGCGCATGCGATTGCGCAGCGTTCCATCCACGCCCGCGATCGGCAGTGCCTCGCGAAACTGCGCAAAGTACTTGTGCTTTGTCATGAAAGTGAGGAGCTTCACGGTAGTATCCGCGGAAATCAGGTCGTTGCGTGAAAGTCCGGAGCCATCATTCAACGCGACATCGGATTCACCCACGCCTGCCGCTCGCAGAAAACTGCGTACCGCTTCCAGGCCGGCTTCTTCATCGTCGCGCGCGACTTGAATGTCGCCGGACAAAGGCCGCGACTCGCCGGAGCCATCCGGGCCGCTGCGACCGAGTGTTCGCAGGATCAGTTCGGTGTATTGATTCTGGCTCGGCTTCAAAGTATGACCGGCTATGATCGAGAATGGCGGCGATTGTAAGCTGGCAATCTCAAACGGAAACTGAGGCACCGATCTTGCCCCGAATCCCGGGGCGGTCCTCGGCATCACGCTGTCCCCTGAGCGTGAAGTGGACGTGCGCAGGCGTCCATCAATTTTCACCCCGCGTTTGCTCAGCGCGTCGCGCAACATCGAGACAAACGCCAGCGCCGGATCCGGAATCGCCACTCCTCCAACCCATCCGGAATCTCCCAACGGCAACGTTCCCGAGAGTTCGAGGGTATTCGCACCCAACCCGCGATAGATTCTCAAGGCACTGCGCGAGCCTCGCGCCGAAGTAGTCGCGCGATTCACGATCGTGAGAAACGTAGAGGAAGGCGGACCGGTGGTGTAGCTAACCGCCGAGCCAACCGCGCCGCCGGGTTTCACATTCAAGTCGATGGCGTTGTCGTTGATGCTGAGCGCGCTTACTGGCGCGCCATAAGACCACGTCAGGTCTTCCCATTCCCAACCACTCCCCAGCGGCGCGCCGTTAAAGTAACTTTCGTCACCGACCAGATCGCCTTTGACGCGTTTCACTCCGGCGGCGACGATGCGGTCGGCGAGATCGTTAATGCCTTTGAAATAGTCTCCGTTGTTGAAGCGGGCCGCGATCGATGGATCACCACGGCCGTAAATGATCAGATCGCCTTTGACCTTTCCATCTTCCACCTTTTCCTTTGCATAAACGGAAGTGACGAAGCGGTAATCGGGCGTGAGCCGGTCGAACGCCGTGGCCACCGTGTACAGTTTCATGTTCGAAGCCGGACGCACGAATTTATTGGCGTCCTGCTCGAAAATAACGACGCCCGTGTCGAGCGAAACGATCTTGACGGCGAAGAAACCGGGGTCGAGCGCCGGCTGGCGCACTATCTGTTCAATGCGATTCTGTAGTTCCGCGAGCGTGCGCGGCGCGTTCGTGGCCGTGCCGTTTTGCGAAGCGGACGCGGTAATCGGCCGCGATTGTTGCGGTTCCTGCGCCGCCAATCGCAGCGGAGCGCAAGTAATGAAGACAAGTAAAAGAAGCGTAATTCTTTTCAACATACCTACTCGATTGAATCCAGAATCTCTTTGATCGTAGCGGTGGCCGTGCCGACCTTTCCGACCACGATACCGGCGGCATGATTTGCCAGCAGCGCCGCGTCCGTCATTGACGCCCCGCCGGCGAGCGCGGCCGCCAGCGTGGCGATCACCGTGTCGCCTGCGCCGGTCACATCATAAACTTCGCGCGCCGCGGTATTCACCTGAATGGGGTCGTTATTTCCCTCGAACAAGATCATACCCCGATCGCCGCGAGTGATTAGCAGGGAATCGCACCCGAGGCGCGCTTGAATCTTGCGGCCCGCCATCTGCAGTCCTGAGTCCGAATCTTCTTCGATGTTCGCCATGCGCAGCGCTTCGTGATGATTCGGAGTCACGAGCGTGGCCGGCCGGTACGAATCAAAGTTGCGCAGCTTTGGATCGATCAAAACCGGCATTTGCTTATACGCCTCCGGCAGCACTTCGGCGAGGACACGCGGCGTGATCACTCCCTTGTCATAATCGGAAACCACCAGGGCATGCGCGCCGGCGATTGCGGCCCGCACGGCGGCAATGATTTGCTCTTCAATCGGCGCGCTGACCGGCGCCCGGTGTTCGCGGTCCGCGCGCACCACCATCTGGCTGTGCGCAATGATGCGTGTCTTAATCGTGGTGGGACGCGAATCGTCCTTGATTAGCAGGTCGTTGGTTTGCAGCGCGCTTTGCCGGCGCAACTCTGATTTAACTTTGGTCCCGGCCTCGTCATCGCCGACCACGCCGATCACGCACGCCTTTGATCCCAAAGCCACCAGATTAGCGAGCACGTTCGCGGCGCCGCCGAGATGCGTCGATTGACGCCGAATATCTACCACCGGCACCGGAGCTTCGGGCGAGATACGCGACACATCCCCCCAGATAAATTCGTCCAGCATCAAGTCGCCGAGCACGACGATGGTGCGCTCGCCTATTTGCCGGGCTATTTCTTGAACGGTTTGCTTGGCTAATTTAGTCAAAACTTGTGCGGCTCGAATCTGTTTCTTTGCGTCTTCAGCGTTTTCATTTGCGCCTTTGCGTGGAATCTTGATCGCAAGTTAAGTCTACGCAAAGATGCCAAGGAAATCTTGAGCCGCAAAGTTCAAATTGATTACGAGCTCGATTCGATTTGCTTCAACACGCGATCGATTGACGCAACCACGCGCTCAACCGGCACGCGCAGAATGCATTCGGGCTTTTCAAATTCAGCACAGAAATAACCGTGGCATGGCTGACAAGGCATTTCTTCGAAAACAATTTCGTTAGGCTGCCGCGTCCACGGCCGCCAGTGGTTTCGATTGGACGAGCCAAAGACTACCACGCACGGCGTGCCCGTCGCAGCCGCGATGTGCGCGATGCCGCTGTCGTTACCGACGAACAAACGCGCGCGTGACGAGAGTGCCGTGACTTCGGGCAAAGATAAGTTGTTGAGTCCAAAAACGGGCGCTGCCGACAACTTCTTGAGCGAGGCAAGTGGGCCTGGTTCATTCGGCGCCGCAATCGCTACCGGCGTTAGTCCGCGATCATGAAGCTCTTTCGCCACGCTCGCGAAGTTTTCCGCGGACCACTGCTTTGTATCGAAGGCCGCCGCCGGATGTAACATCGCGAACGCACCTTTTTCAAGATCAGGGAAACCCACATCACGAAGTTTTTGCGCAGCGGACTCCAGCGCTTGCCCAGTGACTGCCAGTCGCGTCGGCGGGCGATCGGTAACCGGCACTCCGGTCCAGCCAATTAAAGCCAGTTGTTGCTCGACGGAATGAAGGGTGGGCCGCTGCCAAATTTCCAGAGACGAAGGCGCCACGTGGTTGTGGAGCCGCGCATACTGGTAATGCGCAAAGCCGATGCGATATTTGGCGCCGGTAGCACGCGTCAAAAACGTGGCCGTAGTGCCGCCGTGCAGATTGTAAACAACGTCGTAATCGTTCCGGCGAATCTCGCGCGCAATGCGGGCCCGCGCCGACTTGCTTCCTTTGGGAAAGGAAATCGCCCGGTCGATCAGATCGGAGCCAGTCAACACTGGCGCCACCCAATCCTCAAGCAGAATGTCGATCCGGGCCTCGGGCAGAAATCGTCTCAGCGCAAACAGCGACGGAGTTGTCAGTACGGTGTCGCCAATTGATCGCAGACGTATGATCAGCACGCGCCGCACGCTGGACCACTCCCAGCGCGCCGGACCGAGTGCTTGCGGCTCGTCGTTTTGACCGGCAGACGGAAATGCCAGGTGACGAACGCTCGGAGATGACTCAATTATTTCCCGCAGGCTGTTCATCTTCGATGGTGGCTTCGTCGATCAACATAACCGGGATGTCGTCGCGAATGGGATAGACCCGCTTGCACCCGACACACTTCAGGCCGCTACCGTCCGGTTTCAGCTCAACCTTGGCGCGGCATGCCGGACAAACCAGAATTTCGAGCAACTGTTGGCTGATTGCCATACTCAAACCTCTCAATGAATTTCATGTGGCCGAAAGCAAGCAAGCTTAGCAACATTTCACAATTTGTTGTAGCGCGTGTAGTACAATGGCCGCGGCCGTGGAGGATTCAGTTTTAATCAGAGTGGCGAGGGCGTCTCGCCCGTGATCACACGCGCAGGACGCATGTGTCACATCGGACAAAACGATGGAGAATT
>DATENS010000173.1:0-9159 GCA_035274925.1 Pyrinomonadaceae bacterium
TGCCCGCGTCGCCCACGGCCTCGATATTTTCCGGAGCCGAAAGCGTGAGCACGCAATTGCCAAAGCCCATCGCCTCCAGCAGCGCCGGGTGTGTGCCGCCGACTTCCGTAGCATGCACGTAGCAGTAAGCGTTCTGCTGCAAGGCGCGATACTCGCGGCCGAACACAAAGCCGGTAAAAACTATCCGCTTGTCGCGGCCCGCTCGCGCTTTGAGATCGTTGATGTATTCGCGGGCGTAAGGAGCATCGCCGACGATGAGAAGTTTGTGGGCAGTGCGTACGCGCTTGAAAGCTTCGATGACCATGTGCGCGTTGTTCTCGGGCTCGAGGCGCGAAACGTAAAGCACGTAGCGGTTGGGTTCGACGCGCCAGCGCCGCACCATCGGATCCGGCCGCCGTTCGACTTCCGCTCCGTAGGCGATCATCGTGGTCTCAGTTCCGTGGCGAGCGCGGTAGTAATCCTGAATCACTCGCGCATCAGTTACAGTTTCCGTCGGCAGAATTGTGGCGAGCCGTTCTGCGAGTCGATAGTAGCTGCGCGCGATCCAATTCCACTTCTTCCGTTTGTGCTCAAGCCCGTCAACGTTAATTGCCACCGGCGTTCCGGTCAGCCTGAGGATCGGAGCGAAGGGAGCATTCGCGGCATTACAGATCAGGGCCGCGTCAAAGCGTTCCGGGACCGCATACACGGCCGAAAGAAACGCGTGCACGATGGTGTCAAAGTATTTGTGCCGAATGGTCGGGAGGACTTTTAGGCGGACACCCTGGAAAGTGATTTGGCGCGGACTGGTATAGTGCGCCCGGCAATAAACCGTGACCTGATGTCCACGCGCGACGAGTCGCGTGGAAAGGTGCTCAGCAAAAGTTTCGAAGCCGCCGTAGTTGGCCGGTATTCCTCGCGTTCCCAGAATCGCGATCCGCATATGAATTTCTAAATGGGGAAAATTTAAGGCGTATATCAAACCACAGAATCGGTTCGTAGTCGAGATTTATCTTGCACGGGCGGCACGCTCGTAAGCTTGCAAAGTAAGCCGGGCCGTTGTGTGCCAATTGAATGCACGGGCACGCTCGATTCCTTTGACGCGCAAATCGTCGCGATAGCCGGGATCTTCGATTAGCCGGGCCAGGGCCTGCGCGAATTCGTCCTCGCTAAATGGATCGACCATGAGGCCCGCATCGCCGACAACCTCGGGCAGGCTGGTCCGATTTCCGGCAATTACCGGGGCCCCGCATTGCATGGCTTCCACTACCGGAAGACCAAAGCCCTCGAAGTAAGATGGATAAGCGAAGCAAACCGCACCGCTGTAAAGGCCCGGAAGATCTTCTTCCGGAACGTAACCGATGAAGAGGATGTCCCGGCTCAACTCACTTTCCGCCGCCGCGCGCAAAATGTCTTTTTCGAGCCAGCCGCGCTTTCCTGCCAGAACCAGTTGCGGCAATGGCAACTCCGGCCGCAGCCGGCGCAATGATGAATAGGCGGCAATTAGCCTTACCAGATTCTTGCGCGGTTGGATCGACCCGAGCGCGAGAATGTAATCGCGCCGGATTCCGTAAGTCGTGCGAATCCGCCGCAGTTCCGTGGAGTTACTTACCGGCGCAAAGTGCGGCGGCGCGGCCGCGGGTGTGACAAACACGCGAGCCGGATCCATGTCGTAGGTCTTAATTATGTCGCGACGTGAAAACTCGGAAAGCGTCAGGATCTGCCGGGCCCGTCGCACAGTGTGGCGCACGGTCAACTGAAGTTGTGCGCGACTGCGGCGCTTGAACGTTTCGGGCAAGTGCTCGAACGAGAGATCGTGGATCGTGGCGACCACCGGGCAGGGGGCAAACGGCGGAGCTGTGTACTGGACATGCAAGACGTCCACACGCCGGCGTCGCAATGCGGCCGACAGCGTCAGCGGAATACGCACCAGGGGCGTATGCGGAAAAGTCTGCTTTACTTTGAAGTTGGGCCAGCGATTGTCGAACCGATCGATGGCTGAGCGTTTTGTGACGAAGAGAGTGTATTCGTTTGTTTGATCGATGTGGGCGAGCGCCTCGATGAGGTTGGTGGCGTAGGTTTCGTTACCGGCGAGCCTGGCTCCGACTGAGTGCGCGTCGATTGCGATGTGCATGATGTGTCAAAACCCGGAGCGATAGCGACGGGATCATACACTCAATCTTGTTTGTTTGAGCCGCTCACTACAGCTTCGGGTTCCGGCACTATTCTTTGCTTTCCGCGGTCTCGCTGGCGGCAGCCGCCGCGGCCGCGGCCGCAGCGTCAGCCTGGCGCGTGTCGCGTTCGCGAATCCGGGCCGCCTTGCCGCGCAGGTTGCGCAGGTAGTAAAGCTTGGCTCGCCGGACGTGACCCTTCTTCACGACGTCGATGTGATCGACAATCGTCGCATGCAGCGGAAAGATTCGCTCCACGCCCACGCCAAAGCTGGTCTTGCGCACCGTAATCGTTTCACGCGCGCCGCCATGCTTGCGGGCGATGCACACGCCTTCAAATGCCTGCAGGCGTTCCTTTGTTTCGGATTCTTTAATCCGGACGTGAACGCGAACGGTATCACCCGGCTGAAAATCCGGAATGTTGTTTCGTAGTTGCGTCTTCTCGACACTATCTAAACGGTTCATGATTAACTCCAAAAAACTGTGCTTTGTACTTTGCTCTTTGTGCTTTGGCTTCTCTTCGAGGTAACGCGTACTTCACAAAAACGCTCAAAGTACGAAGTACAAAGAACAAAGTTCATTCTTCTTTTAAAAGATCCGGTCTGTTTCGCTTCGTCTTTTCCTCGGCAGCGTCCTGGCGCCAGCGAGCGATTTCCGCGTGATTCCCGGTCAGTAAAACTTCCGGCACATCCATACCGGCAAAATTCGGCGGCCGCGTGTAATGCGGATAATCGAGCAAGCCTTCGGAAAACGATTCGGTAGTTGCCGATGTGGCGCTACCGAGCGCGCCCGGCAACAATCGCACGACGGCATCAATGACCACTAGCGCCGCGGGCTCACCGCCAGAGAGCACGTAATCTCCGATTGAAACCTCGTCCGTTACTAATGTTTCGGCGACGCGCTCGTCGACGCCTTCGTAACGGCCGCAAATCAAAACCAGCTGCTCGCCGTTCGCCAAATCCGCGGCCAGCGATTGCGTGAGTTGCCGGCCCTGCGGGGAAAGCAAAACAACTCGCTTTCCTTTCGCGATCTGCTCGCGGCGATTTGCGCCGGTCAGAGATTCAACTGCTGCAAAGATCGGTTCCGGCTTTAAAACCATGCCATCACCGCCGCCAAACGGCCGATCGTCAACGACATGATGTTTGTCCGCAGTCCACGAACGTAAGTCGTGCGGCTGAATACTTACCAAACCCGCGGCCAGTGCCCGACGAACAATTCCGTAATCAAACGCCTCGCGAAAGTAGCCGGGAAAGATGGTAACGATATCGATGCGAAGCATAACGGGTACGCACGCGTCTCGCGTGCCAAGCACGCCGGAGGCGTGCGTACCAATCTTACAATTCCAGCAACCCTTCCGGCGGATCGATGCGAATCATTTTCCCGGCCACATCGATCTCCACACAGATCTCCTGGGCCATTGGAATCAGGAATTCTTTTCCGGCCTCGTTTGCGACCACCAGAATTTCGACACCGCCGGTACGCATGATGTTTTTGACCTCGCCGATCGATTGCCCGCCAATAGTCTGGATCTGACAGCCGGCCAGCTCCCATTCGTAGAATTGTCCGGCCGCGAGTTCTCTGCGATCGGCAGCCGGAACCGCCAATTCGTAACCGACCAGCTCCTTTGCGGTATCAACCGAATCATATCCGGCGAACTTCAGCACGATTCGATTACCGTGAAACCAGTGCTCTTCAATTGCCAAAGATCGTTGACTTTCGTCCGGCGCGATCGCGGTGACCGTTTCCAAACCTTCGAACCGATCGGGAAAGTCAGTCAAAAGATCGGCTGCTACTTCTCCGCGCAGCCCTCTTGCCTTGACGATCCGCGCCACCGCGATCAGGTCTTCATCTACTTCCACTACTCAACGACGTCCAGTACGAAACGGCGACGCTGTTTGACGCCGGCCGCGTAAACCAGCGAGCGCAGCGCACGCACGGTGCGACCCTGTTTGCCGATAACTTTGCCCATATCGGACTTAGCCACGCGCACCTCGATGCGCGTCATGCCTTCGCGATCAAGTTCACGCACGTCAACGGCGTCGGTCTCATCGACCAGGGCCTTCACCACCAATTCAATCGTTTCGCGCATGATAATTCTTTGGAGCGCGCTGACTTGTCAGCGCTTTTGAAAGCGGCGACTAGTGGCCGCACTCCAAACTAAGCTGCTTCGGCTTCCGTGGCGGCGGCTGCCTGGGCTTTCGCCGCAGCCTTAATCAGCCGGCGCACGGTATCAGTTGGCTGCGCGCCTTTGCTAATCCAATACTGCACGCGATCGGACTTGAGATTGATCTCAGCAGGCTCGCGCGTCGGATTGTAAGTGCCAAGATTCTCGAGATACGCGCCGTCGCGTTTCGACTGCTTTTCTTTTACTACGATGCGATAAGACGGTCGCTTCTTGGCGCCGGTACGCATCAATCTGATTGCTAACAAGATGTCTCTCCTTCAAATAATCTGGCGGGCGGTAGCCCGCCGCTAAACCTCTCCCAAAGGGAGGGCGAGAAAATCTATCGTCGCCGCTTCTTCTTCTTTTTCTTCTTCCTTGACGATCCCGGCAGACCCGCCGGCAGGCCGCCTGCCATCATCGGATCGCCTGCGTCCATGCCCGGCATTCCCGCCATGCGGCGCATCATCTTTCCGCCCAACCCACCAAAGCCGCCGCCGCTGAACATGCCCTGCATCATCTTCCGCATCTCGGTGTACTGCTTGATGAGCGCGTTCACCTGGGCCACCGTGGTGCCTGATCCGCGGGCGATGCGACGCCGCCGGTTCGCATTGAGAATCAGATGATTCAGGCGCTCTTCGCGCGTCATCGAATCAATGATCGCCTCAGTGCGTTTCATCTCTTTCTCCATCAACTCTGATTGCTCGTCGGTCAAATTCGGCATACCGACGCCGCCCAGCAATTGATCGGGCAGCAACTTCAGAATCTTTGAGAAAGAGCCGAGCTTCTTTACCTGCCTGAGCTGGGAACGAAAATCGTCGAGCGTGAACTGGTTCTTCTGCAGCTTCTTGAGCTGCTCTTCCGCATCGTCCTGATCGATCTTGTCCTGGACCTGTTCGATCAGCGACAGCACGTCGCCCATGCCGAGAATTCGCTGCGCGACCCGATCCGGATAGAACGGTTCGAGCGCATCGTACTTTTCACCGACGCCGACAAATTTAACAGGTTGTCCGGTTACTTGTTTGATCGACAAGGCCGCGCCGCCGCGCGCATCGCCGTCCATCTTTGTGAGCACCACGCCGGTAATGCCCACGCGCGCGTGAAACTCTTCCGCCGATCGCACCGCGTCCTGCCCGGTCATCGCGTCGGCCACAAAAAGAATCTCGACCGGATGCGTTTCCGATTTGATACTGACCAGTTCTTCCATCAACTCGTCGTCGATATGAAGGCGTCCGGCCGTGTCGATCAGGAGTGTGTCGTAACCGACATCGCGCGCCTGTTGCAGGGCCGCCCGCGTCAGCTCCAGTGGATCGTTCGTCTCAGGCTTTTCAAAGATCGATTGGCCAGTCGCCTCGGCGATGACCCTTAATTGTTCACGCGCTGCCGGACGATAAACGTCAGTGGAAAGCAGCAAAGGCTTTCGCTGCTGGTTCTGGGCCAGCCACCGCGCGATCTTTCCCGTGGAGGTCGTTTTGCCTGAGCCTTGCAGCCCGACAATCATCACCACGTTCGGACTGGTCTTGGTAAACACCAGTCGCGACGATTGCCCGCCCAGCAACTCGACCAGTTCGTCGAAAACGATCTTGACGACTTGCTCGGAAGGTTTGAGCTCCAGCCAAACCTGCTGGCCCTCAGCCTTTTCTTTTACCGACGCGATAAAGTCTTTCGCGACCTTATAGTTAACGTCGGCTTCGAGCAGCGCCAGGCGAATCTCACGCAGCGCCGCGTCGACGTGCTCTTTCGTCAGGACGCCTTCGCCGCGCAGGTTCTTGAGCGTCCGCTTTAGCTTGTCGGAAAGAGACTCGAACATACATCAGGCAACAATTCCGGCCAATGCGGAAACAAGCATGATAAGGGGCGGTCTGAGGGGTGTCAAGGAATGGGATCGTGGCGTAGTTGAGTCAGTACCCGGAGCGATAGCTACCGGGTGCGGGTTGCAAATAGAGTCGATCTTACCCACAGCTTACCAGGTCGCTACCGCTCCCTGTACTGACCTCAAGCCAATTAAGAAGTCCGTGACGGTTGGCCCAGACTATGTTATTTTCAGCACGTTTAGACGTGTTGTATGGGTGACTCTCGCACCCATTATGTCCTGCCCCTGGTGTTCGGAGATGAAAAGCGAAAGTCATTCTGTCTTTATTGATATCTTTAGACATCAGTAAAGCTAGGGGCGTGGAATATTCGGCTTTTCACGGGAACTTGCCCTTTTGAACGACGAAAGCCAAAAGACAGATAACGCGGTAGTGGATCTTGAACGCGCGCGCGCCCGACTGCGTTCGCGCACAGGAAAAGCGTCGGCTGAGTCGCTTAACAGCGATCTGCAAAAGATCCGCGAGCTGATTGACCAGGGCTTGAGCGGCGAAGCTCGTTCGCAACTCAACTCGCTGCTGGCGAGCGCAAAGAACCATCCGGTCATCCTGGCTGAGGCACGTTGGCTGTTGTCCCTGGCGTTGGAGATGCAGGGCCAATATCGCGAGTCGCTCGACGCCATTTCCATGTACGAGCCTCCCGACACCCGCGCAAAGTTCGAAGCGGATCTAAATCTCAGGCTGCGCGTCCAGATAGCGATTTCCTACAACTACAACGGCGATCATCCCAAGGCCATCACGTTACTGAAATCAATCTTGCCTGAGCTGCCTGAAGAAGGCGCCCAGGTCGGCGGAGTTTATGCCGCGCTGGCGCGCGTTTATCGCAGCATCAGCGAGTATCCGATCGCCCGCGACTATTCGCGGCGCGCCCTGGAATGTTATCGCCAGACCGGAGACTGGCGCGGCATGGCCGAAGCCTACTTCGGTCTGGGCACAGCCGATATTCACGAAGGACACTACGAAGGATCTCTCGAGAACTACGATCAGGCGATCAAGCTGGTCGGCGATCACCCTGCCTCGCTGTTACTGGGACGAACCTACGCGAATATGGCGGGCGCCTGCTGGTTTCTGAAACGTCCGCACGAAGGCATTCGCTATCTTGAGAAGGCCATCGATTATTACGAACGCACGGATCACAAAGCGAGCGCCGCCGACGGCTACAACAATCTGGGAATCAATCTGGTTCTCATTGGAAAATGGGACCGCGCTCAGGAAGCGCTCGATCGCGCGTTGTCTCTCACTACCGAAGTAGACGATCGCGGCGCTGAAGTGCCCATGATTCTTGATTCGCTGGGCGAACTGCATACGCTGCGTGGCAATCTCGATGAAGCTCATCAGTATTCGCAGCGCGCGGTCGCGTTGGCTGCTGAGCGAGGCAACAAGTGGTACGAGGGGCAGGCCCGACGCACCCTCGGGCGTTGTTATCTGGCGATGGGCCAGAACGAAGAGGCACTCGAGTCGGCCCAGCGCGCCCAGGCGCTCGCTCAGGAGATTGGCGATCGCCAGGCCATTTGCGAGTCCCACCTGCTTTTGGCTGAGGCGTTTTTGGAAAGCGGTAACGACGAAGAGGCCAGTGAAAGCTTACACAGCGTGCTGGATTTGGTGACGGACTCTCCGGCAGATTTTCACATCGCGGGGGAAGCCCAGCGCCTGCATGGGCGTTTGGAGATGCTGCGGTCTGAAGCGGCGAGCGCCGCGCAGCATTTCGGGCGCAGCGTATCAATCTTTGATCTGCTCGGGGATCGTTATCGCAGCGCGCGGGCCCATCATGAACTGGGCCGCGCTTACACGATTACCCAACCCGATCGCGCCGAAGAACATTTGACGCGCGCCATAAACATCTTTCGCGAGTTGGGCGCGCGTCTGGATATTGAGAAAGCCGAGGAGGCAATTGCCGCGCTCGCGCACCTGGGCCCGGAACAGCTCAAAGGGCGCGACACCGTCATTCAGTTGTTGACCTTGCGTCTGGCGGAAGCGGTCGCATCACGCGAGTTACTTTTGCGCGAACTCGCCGCGGTAATTCGCCAGGAAACGAATTGCGAGCGGGTCGTGATTCTCGAATCCGAACAGGGCAAGCAGCAACGCGTGGTAGTGGCTCACGGCTGCAACAAGGATGAAAGCGAAAGTTTGGCGGCCAAATTCTCGGCGATCACTTCTGATGCGCAATACGAACAATTCGCGGAAAAATTCGATGTCGCAGTCCTCGATCTGAAATCTACCAACGCAAAGCCGGCGCACCTCTTAATCTCCCCGCACGACCGCGCGACCCTTCCGGGCGGCCTTTCACTCGATCCATTGCTGCGCATTGTTGAGCTGGGAATGGATGTCTGCGCGTTGCGCGAGCGCACCCGCAGCGGCCCTGAAGACGAAGAAGAGAATGCCCTGGCGGGCGCCAGCCTGATGCCCGGCTTTATTCACTCGAGTCCGGCAATGACCCGGCTGGTTGAAGAAGTGCACAAGATTCGATCATCCGACGTGACCGTGCTGGTGACCGGCGAGTCAGGAACGGGAAAGGAACTGGTGGCGCGCGCGATTCACGCTTTGTCCGCGCGGCGCGACAAGATCTTCGTGCCTTTCAATTGCACCGCCGTCCCGAAGGAATTGTCCGAAGGATATCTCTTCGGTTATCGCCGCGGCGCATTCACCGGCGCGGTAAAAGATTCAGACGGTGTGATTCGCACGGCCGCCGGGGGCACGCTGTTTCTGGATGAGGTCGGCGATCTTCCGCTGGATGTTCAGCCCAAGCTGCTTCGTTTCCTCCAGGAGGGCGAGATTCAGCCGCTTGGCGAACAGCGTCCTGCTAAAGTCGATGTCCGCATCATTGCCGCGACTAATACCGATTTGGAAGAGATGGTGGCGGATGGCCGTTTTCGTGAGGACCTTTACTATCGTCTCAACGTGATTCGCCTGGTGGTTCCGCCGCTGCGCGAAAGGCGTTCGGAAATTCCGACGATCGTCAATTACTACATCAATCATTATT
>DATENS010000174.1:0-3085 GCA_035274925.1 Pyrinomonadaceae bacterium
GTCATGGTAGAAGCCTTGACCGCCCAGATGTTGGCCACCCGTGCGTTAAGACGGTGATCGCTATCATTTGGGAAGCCCGAACAGTCCCAACGCACCCGGCCACCGGCAGGCCCGAAAGTTATGGCTATGGTCGAACCAATCGAGAGATCCGTGGCGCCGCGGAAGGACGTTTCTAAGACGCGCTGGTCCTGGGTGAACGCGTCATCAGTAATTCGACACTGGATCGTGCCGTCTTGCCCAGTGGTAGTGAAGTAGCGGAAGTTAGCGCTCGCCGAGACGAGGTAGCTTCCTTCCGGCAGCACGAGCGCCGCCATTTCAACGAATCCCGTGGCCGTGCTGTTTGGCGTCACAACCACGCCGGTTCGACTCGCGAAAAAGACATCTGAACCGCCGGCTGAACCGGCCGGGCCCTGCTGACCAGTATCACCCTTGTCGCCTTTATCACCCTTATCACCTTTATCGCCTGTCGGTCCCTGTAATCCTTGCGGTCCGACTGGGCCCTGCAGACCAGTATTTCCCTTGTCACCTTTTTCGCCTTTCGGTCCCGGCGGTCCGCCGATAGTGACGTAGAAAGTGTCCATATCTTTATCTTTATCATCGAACTTTTTGTGAGACTTGTCATAGACGACCATCAGATAGGTGCCGTTCAGACCGGCCGGTAGCACGGCCACGATCTTCGTTTGGGAATGACTAATCTGAGTCAGGGTTGCACTGTTGATAAGTACTACCGGATTGCTGCCGAATTGCGCGCCGTTGATCGTGACGCGGTTAGTAACCGTATCAACTTGAACGCTGGTGATTTCGGGATCACCTTTATCGTGGGCGATCGCCGTGCCGCCGGCGGAAATCGTCAGCGCGATTACGAACAGTGCGAGTGTGAGTGAGAACTTTCGATTCATGATTTTCTTCTCCTTGTATTGAACTGTTTCAGTTTCTGCTTCAGGGAACTTTTGCTTGCTTTGTTTGCTTTTGCGTGAGCACTTCGCGCAAGACCAACAAATCCTCTTTGAGCACATAGGCGCACGCGCCGGCAACGGAAGCTGCGTTTCGTAACTTGTCGTTATCGTGATCGGTCACGATTACTACCTTTGCTTCGGGAAAGGCGGCCTTGATTTGGTTGGTGGCGGCGATGCCATCCATCTGCGGCATCCCGATGTCCATCAACACCCAATCGGGGCGACAACGTCGGTAAGCGGAGAGCGCTTCTGAGCCATCGCTGCATTCGCTGATGTCCGTCGCCACGTCCGCGACGATGCTTCTAATCAAATTGCGCATCGCCCGATTGTCTTCGACTATCAGCAGGGTCACCATTCGCTCACCATTCCAAAGCGAGGGCACTATGAACTTTGCCGGGTGAGATTTGAATAGAGGGCGCCACGCATTCCCGATGAGTGTTGCCACTCATTTCGGAGCGCCCGCAATTCTTTCGCCCTCTCCCTTTGGGAGAGTAACTATGTAGCTGACTCACCTGGCTCCGCTCCGTAGGAGCGCGATGTTTGTAGCTCAGACACTCCCCGAAATCACTCGCTCCTTTAGGAGCGACATGTTTTTGCGGCACGGACATGGCGCTCCTACAGAGCGCAAACCCTCATCGACGGAAGGCTGCTATAAACATTTCGCTCCTACGGAGCAAATCAGGTGAGTCAAGTACGTGATTACCTTTGGGAGAAGGGAGTAAGAACGTAGCGGCACGGCTCAAGGCAGGTCGAACTTATGTTCTAGCGCAAATCTGACCAGCGCATTACTGCCGTGAAGCCCGAGCTTCTGGCAGATATTCGCGCGATGATTTTCGACTGTGCGGTAACTGATGAAGAGTTGTTCGGCGATCTCTTTGCTCGAGTGGTTTTCCGCGATGAGCTTCAGGATGCGCATTTCTGCGGGAGTCAGGTCCGTCAGGCTGGGCCTCTTGTCTTGCAACGCTTGGCTGCGGCTGGATCGATTGATCAGGTAACGTGAGATTGAAGGCGTGATGAAGTGACCCCCCGCGGCAACTGCGCGAATGCTTTCGACGATGTCGCTGATGGCCGAGTCCTTCAGCAAATACCCGAGCGCGCCGGTGTTGAGGGCTTCATTAAACATGCGCTCGTCGTCATACATTGTCAGGAAAATGATCTGCGTCTGTGATCCTTCACGCCTTAACTCGCGGGCCACGTCGAATCCCCTCAACTTCGGCATGTTGATGTCGAGCACCGCCACGTGCGGTTGCAACTCGCGAATGGCAGCGAGCGCGGCCGCTCCATCAGCGGCCTCACCGATAACGCTTAAACCATTTTCCACCTCGATAATTTGACGAAGGCCTTGCCGGAACACCGGATGGTCGTCGGCAATCACAATCGTGATAGCAGAAGGGGAGAACGGGCGAGAGGGAGAAGGAGGACTCGCAGTCATGGTCTAAGTCCTGTCCGAGTTGAAGCTGTTTTTCGTCCTGATGGAAACACCCAATGAATCAGGATGCTTTATCATAGTTACCACAATCGAGATTATTTCATCGTAAGTTTTAGAGAGCGCTCTTCCTTTTTCTTTGTTCAAATATCCACACTTTGCCGCAAACTCCAGCCAGGTTTGTGTTGCCGCTGCTTCGCCTTCCGAGTCATTTAGCTTACTGACAAAGGCTGCTTCGTAACGCCGCTTACGCCACGCTTCCCCGAGGTTAGCGCAAACTGAACGGGACGAGCGCCGAATCTGATCGGTTAGGGAGTAGGTTTCTTCTTTCGGAAGCCGCTTACTCAATTCAAAGATCTGCATCGCCGCGTCAAACGACTTTCTGTAAACATCCAAATCCTGATGCCGGGTGATTTTCACACTCATCTTAATTACTCCCTTTCTCCCCTTCTCCCTATCTCCCTTTCGATCACGAGCCGAATTGTTGTCCCGCGTCCAGGGATTGATTCGACCGACAACTTACCGCCGAGCATGTGCGCGCGCTCACTCAGCCCTTTCAAGCCAAAGCCGGAACTTCCGGCCGTTTGCTGGCCGAGCGAGAACCCCTTGCCGTTGTCTGTCAGCCGCAGTTCAATCTCGCGGCTCGTACGCTTGATCGAAAGCTTTGCTTCCTCCGCCTGAGAATGTTTGACGAGATTGTTCA
>DATENS010000175.1:0-21007 GCA_035274925.1 Pyrinomonadaceae bacterium
GAAGTGCTGCTGCAGAAAGGACTCGCTTTCAGCCAGCAAGGCAAGATTGCCGAAGCACAAGCGCAGCTTCAGCAGGCCCTGGATCGATCGGTCGCGCTTGATAATCCGGAACAGCGAATTCGGGCGCTGCAGCAGTTAAGCAACACTTGCATCCTTGCCGGAGACGCCGCCAAGGCCCAGGAGTACTCGCAAAAGGCCACACAGTTGGCCCAGTCGAGCGACATGGGAACTCTGACCACCTCGGGACTACTCGAGATCGGCAACTCTTACCTTATCAAGGGAGATCTCGCCGAAGCCGAACGAAACTTCAGCGAAGCTCTGCGTCTGGCGCAGCAGTACAAAGCGAAGTTCAATGAAGCTCGCGCGACCATTTCGCTGGCCAGCCTGCGCCTGCAACAAAGCGACCCGGACAAGGCGCGCGAGTACGCGCAAACCGCTTTGGCTTTCTTTCAGAAAGGCAGTTACGGCACGCAAATGTCGACAGCGTTTACGGTCCTGGCACGCTCGTATGATGAAACTGGCGATTATGAAAACGCGGAACGGACGTTTCAGCAACTGCTGACTTCAGCCCAGCAGGTGGGTGATTTGCGTTCTGTCATGTTTGCTCACGAAGGATTGGGATCGGTCTTTCTCCACACCGATCGCCTTCCGGAGGCTCTGGCCCAGTTCACCGAGGAGTGCA
Source organism: Pyrinomonadaceae bacterium (assembly GCA_035274925.1). Lineage (GTDB taxonomy): Bacteria > Acidobacteriota > Blastocatellia > Pyrinomonadales > Pyrinomonadaceae > UBA11740. The sequence continues at coordinate 683 of DATENS010000175.1, forward strand.
AGACGGCCGAAACCACGAACGCCAAACTGGCCCAGGGTTATTGCGCCGACTTTCGCGCCACGGCACTGTGGCGGCTGGGAAAATACGAAGAAGCGAGCGCGGCGCTGTCGGAAGCGAGTGCGGCGGCGGCGCCGCCCGGACGCGAACCATACAAAGATCTCCTGGCCAACGCGACACTGTCGTCGGCCGCGATTGCGCTCAGTCAAAAGAAATTCCCGGAAGCAATTAGCAATGCGCGCAAAACTCTGGAACTGGCGGGCGCTGAATTGAAGGTGACAGCCGTGCGGGCCCATTCTGTTCTGGGGCTCGCGCAGGCGAGATCCGGCCAGGCGGCCGCCGGTAGAAAGAGTTGCGAAGAGTCCGTGCAGTTGGCGCGCACACTTCGGAATCCGCGGCCACTTTCAGACGCTTTGCTGGCCCTCGCTGAAGCAGCGTTTGCGGCTGGGGATTCTCAGACTGCCTTCACGGTCGCAGCGGAAGCTCAGCAGAGATTCAATGCTGCGAAGCAAATCGAATCAGAGTGGTGGGCGTTGAGCATTCGCGCGCGCGCCGGCGCCAAACTCGGCAACAGCGAGGACGCGCGGCAATTGGCTTCGCAGGCAGAGACCGTATTGGCCTCGCTTGAACAAAAATGGGGCAGCGACAATTACAAAAACTATGTCGCCCGCCCCGATGTAATAGACATGCGCGCTCAAACTCACAGCGCTAGTCAAGAACGAGGGATGCCAGAACACGCGGCCGCTTTGTTACCTGGTGAGGTGCAGCCACGCGCTGGATTGCTAACGTTAGTTTTCTCCGCCTTCAGGGTTGCCGTCGCCACCCGTTGTAATCGGAGTGCCAGTTGCGCCTTCGATCGGAGTTTCCTCTGAGTGCGCCGTTACTTCCGGTTCGTTGGCGGAGGCAGTGTCTTCGCCGCCTGAAGTGATTGGTGTTCCCATGGTGTTATCTTTCCCTTTCCTTTTTGATCCCCTTGTTGAGACTTTCTGGTTCGTAGCCGTATCAGATACTCCGCCTGTCCAACTGGGCCAAATCGACGGAGTCGCTAATCCTACTGAAGTCGCGTTAGAGTATGCGAAACTTCTAGCTGTGTAAAGCTCCCACTTGGCCCATCGCAGCCATTGCCCGGCTACGCCATTCGGTGATGCCTACCTGGCTAAAGTCCCTGGGTGATCCCAAGCATTCACTTACCGTCTTGCGGGTTTCGTGCCTCACGCTTAGGTGGATGGATCTCAGCAATTTCGTTCATGATGTAGAAAAGGCCGGCCTCAGCTCTATCCGAAAAGATAGCCTGGCTATCCTTTGTATTAGCTTTGGACCAGCTCTCATGAACGCAGGTTTATGTTATAGGTCTTGATCTTTGAGTTGAGCGTGGTGGGATTCATCCCAAGCAAACGCGCCGCCCGAGACTGGTGCCCGCCTGTCTGTTCCAAAGCGCGGCGAATAAGATCGATTTCGAAGCGGCGGACTTCGTCGTAAAAGTTTACACCGCGCCCCACGTCGATAGACGAGGAAGCCCCGGCCGCATCGCGCGCCACGGCCGCCGCGGCCTGCGGGTCAGCGATTTCCCGACGCAAACATTCGCGGGTAATTTCATCGCCGGGCGCAATCACTACGGCGCGTTCAATGGCATTCTCGAGTTCGCGCACGTTTCCGGGCCACGAATAATTCTCCAGGAGAGACAGTACTTCCGGCGCGATATGTTCCGAGACCTTGCGGCCATTCTCTTCGTTGTACTTGCGTATGAAGTGTTGCGCCAGTGGCAGAATATCCTGTCGCCGATCGCGCAAAGGCGGCAGTTCGATCGGCACGACTGACAAGCGGTAGTAAAGGTCTTCGCGGAACATTCCCTGGCGCACCGCTTCTTTCAAGTCGATGTTGGTGGCGGCGACAATGCGGACGTCCACCCGCCGGGGTGTCGTATCGCCGAGCGGCGTGAACTCACGCTCCTGGATTACGCGCAGTAGACGCACCTGAGTCTCAGGAGGAATATCGCCAATCTCGTCGAGAAAGATCGAACCGCCGTCAGCCACTTCAAACAAACCCTTTTTCGCTGCCACCGCCCCGGTGAAAGCGCCCCGCGTGTGACCAAAGAGTTCCGACTCGAGCAGCTCAGAAGGAATGTTCGAGCTGTTCACCGTGACGAAAGATCGAGAGTTGCGCGGACTGGCTTCGTGAATCGCCTTCGCGATCAACTCTTTTCCGGTGCCACTCTCGCCTGTGATCAGGACGGTCGACCGCGCCGGCGCCACTTGTTCCACCACTCGAAAGACTTCCTGCATGATGTCTGAGCGGCCGATGATGGCGCCCCGATCCACCTCGCGGCTCATCGCCTGGCGCAGCGAACGGCGCTCTTCTTCTTTGCGGCGGCGTTTGATGCCGGCGGCCACCTGCGCGCTGATGTGTTCGTTCTGAAACGGTTTGCGAATGCAACCGAAGGCGCCCTTTTCCCAGGCGGCGATGGCCGTGTCGAAGGTCGCGTATGCTGTGATCATCACCACCACCGCATCGCCATCCAGCTTGAGAAATTCTTCGAGGGCGCGTAGCCCGCCAATGCCCGGCATCGACACGTCCAAGAGCACAACGTCGTAGGGCCGCTTGCCGTAGGCGTCCAAACCCTCCTCGCCGGTTTTAGACAGTTCAACGCGATAGCCTTCGGCCGAGAGCAGAGTCTCGAGCACGTCGCGCATGATCTCTTCGTCGTCTACGACGAGTACGGAACCTTTTTTAGCCATTAATACGCCAATGCAGACTATCGTCCGCGAGAAACCAATCCATCTGACTTAATTTGTGAATCGAGATTATTACCGAAGTCCGGCCCAAAGTGAACCGGCTATCGCGCGGCAACCTGCAGGCGCGCGCGTGGATCGGTGGTGGGCAGAGTGATCCGGAAGGTTGATCCGACTCCCGGTGTGCTGGCGACGCTGATGTGGCCCGAATGTTCCTGCACGATACCGTAGGTCACGGCCAGACCGAGCCCGGTGCCTCCGCCCACGCCTTTAGTGGTGAAAAATGGATCGTAAATCTTGGCGACGTTTTCCGGCGCGATGCCGACACCGCTATCGGCCACTTCGACCAGCACCGAATCGTCTTCGTCATTTCTCGTCGTCAGAGTAATGCGGCCATTGCCATTCGAGATCGAATCGCGCGCATTCAAAATAAGATTGGTAAAGACCTGCTGCAGCTTGACGGAATTCCCATGCACTTCCGGCAAACCCTCTCCATAGTCACGAATGATTTCGATTTGGCTGCGGCGAAGCTGAGGTTCAAGCAATTGGAGCGTGTCGTCGAGCACGCGATGAATGTCGACCCGGTTGAATTCAGCAGCGCTTCCCGTGCGTGAAAAATTGAGCAGGTTATTCACGATGTCCGTGGCGCGGTCAGCCTGGCGGCGCACCTTCTGCAGCAGCGCGTGTTTCGGATCGCTTTCGGGCAACATGCCGAGAAGCATTTGCGTGTAGGAAGAAACACCCGTCAACGGCGTGTTCACTTCATGCGCCACGCCCGCAGCCAACAGGCCGATGGACGAAAGCTTTTCGCGCTGTTGCAGTTGCTCTTCCAATTGCAGGCGTTGCGAAACGTCTTCGAAAACCACGAGCGCGCCGGTTTGCTCGTCCGTCTCGGCCCGCAGCGGCGCCAGGGCTATGTTCAGGACCAGCGAACGGCCTCGGCGTGTGTTCGTGTGCAGCTTGTAAATCTGCCGCGTTTGGCTCAAACGCCAGCCTTCCGGGCCTAACACCTGGTGGAGTGTGTCAGCAAAATCTTCCGCGAATAAATCCTCGATGTTGACGCCGGTTGCTTCCGCGCGCGAAATCGAAAAAATCTCTTCCATGGCCGAGTTCAGCCGCGTGATGTTTCCGGCGAGGTCGACGGCCAGCAGGCCGACGTTGATGGACTCGACAATGGACTCGTTGAACTCCTTCAGTAATTCCAGCTCAGCCGCGCGCATTTGCTGCTCTTGATAAAGGAGGCTGTTTTCAATCGCGACGCCGATATACCCAGAGACGGTGCGCAGAATCTCGACGTCCTCTGACGACAGCAGTGCGCCATCCGCCGAACGGCCGAGTCCAATCACAGCCACCATACGCCCGCGAGTCACGCAAGGCACATAGTAGTGCAATGACCGCCGGACATAGCTCCCACTCTCGGATGCCATTTCCAGATCGTCAGCGCGCACCACGCCCGTTTCAGCCGAGCGTGTGCGAATCATTTCGCGAAAATCCGGGGGCGGATTCAACTCCGCAGAAAGGCCGGCGGTACGGGCCACGCGATATCCTGAAGGTGCGTTGCGGTCTTCGATGTAGATGGCGACGCGCTCGACGTTCATCACCTCACGCAGTCGCGAGATAAGTGAGTCGAGCAACGGATCCAGCGCCGTGCTGGCGGAAATGGTCCGGCCAAAATCGAGCAGGCTATGACGCAGGTCGTAACGCCGTCCGTAGAAGAGCCGGTCCACTCGTTCCTGCAAGAAGTTTTTCACCGGGGCGGCGATCATCACAATCGCCGCCATCGCCGCTACTGAGAGAATGAGCCTGAGAGTCACCTCACCGGTCGACGCCACGTCGCCACTGAGCGCATAAAGGCCGGCGAAATAAACGACCAAACCAATGCCCAGGGCAATAGCCAGCGTGGTGGCGGCGTAGACTGCGGCGCGCCGCACGACCAATTCCACATCCATCAGCCGGTAGCGGACGACTGAATAGCCGAACGAAAGCGGAATCAGAATCAACGGCAACACCGCCACGTCGGTCAACTGGCCGGCATTGTCTGCGCCGAGGATGTAGCCGATACCATAAAGCAAGGTGAAGGGCGCGATAGCTAACGCAGATCCCCACACGACCCACTTCAACTGCTGCCGCGCGACAGTATTCTTGCTGACGATGAACCGGCGAATCAGCAGTCCCGCGCTGATTACCAGCGCAGCCACAAAATGGATGAACGCGGTTTTGTAGAAGCGGCTGGCAAACGCAGGCGAATAATCCAGCGCCGTCGGAAGCACGCGAATCAACTGGTCGCGCAAAAAGATGATGCAACTTACGGCCAGCAGAAGCAGCGCGGGCAAATACAAAAACACACTGCGCCAACGCTTGTCGTCAAACAACCGTTGTCGCACCGGATAGATCGCGCTGAAGTGCAGGAACAGAGGCGCGAAAAGAATAAACCCGGCGTTGCGCAGAAACGCGACCGCTAAATCCAGATCACGATAAGTGCCGGTAGGCGTGTAGAAATGAAAGACGAACGCCGCCAGGCAAAGGCTGGCGAAATGAATCACATACGGTGAGCGGCCACCTTGTTTGAAAACTACGAACAGTCCAATGAACAGGTAAACGAGCCCGATCAGGTTTATGTAGATGTCGCGCGTGGTCCACGTTTGAATCGATCCCAGGTGATCCAGGTCCGCATAGTAAAAGCGCGTCTCGGCAGGAAATGAGGGCCGCTCGATCAGGTAATGGATCTCACCGCCCACGTGCGCGCGATCGAGGTACATCTGCACGCTGGCGGAATTGCCGACCGTCTCACAGCGCGGGCCGCGAGAAACGTCTTCGCAACGCTGGCCATTTGAGCTGACCGCAATCAAATGATCTCCCGCAATCATCCGCGCTCGCGCAGCGGCTGATCCCGGTTCAATTGATTTGGCGATGACTCCTTCGGACGTGTCTATCCAGGTGACGCCATCCGAGGGCGGCGACTGGTGGCTAAGGCGTTGCGAAAAGTTCAGCGCGCCCGCGGCGATGAGTAACGCCGTGGCGCCCAAAAGGATCCATGTCCGTCCGGTTAGAACTGAACTCTTCATTGCCTCGTCACAGTCGAACTCTCTGCAATTGCTCGTCCCCGCGCAGTCCGCTGCCGCTCAAACACACCAAATCGGTTCTTTTCAAAGCAACCAATGTTCCAGCAATTTGGTGTCTTCATGACGGCTTTCGGTGCGGGCCCTGACTGCGATTCGTCGCAGCTTTGCTGCTCATCTCAGATCTAAAAGAGATAAAGCATCGCCCCGGCCACTATTTCACTGTCCAAGTTTTCGTATGCGTCCGAGATTTTGGAGAAACACGCGGGGGCTCGGGGGAAACCTCAGGCCACAAATTAGAGAGAAAGAGGGGTGTGTGTTCCTCGCGGTCTCAGAAGCGAACGGAGATTCCTCCGCGAAGCGAGCGCCCGTTGGGGCCGACTTGCAATAACGTTTCGCCGTTGCTGGTATTCGCCTGAACATCCAGCAGGTTGCGGGCGTCAATCACCGCCTGTGCTCGCAATGGCAAACCGAACGTTGGAAGATCTTGAGTAACTTGAATGCTCAATGATGGATCATAGACGGCGAGCTGGCCGGCAAATGGATCGATCGCGAACACCGTGGCATCCGGAGAAAACCGAAACACTGTCTGCACGTGAGTTCCGGTAGACCAGTCTCCGGCGAGTTGCAGCGCGACGGAATGGAAGAACGAGCCTGCGAACAGTTGCGACGGATTGCGAATGCCGCGCGCCGAAAGTTTTTGGCCGCGTCCGAACGAGTATCCGCCCGAAACATTCCAAACATTATTCAAGCGGTTTGAGTAGACCATGCGCACACCGCGCGCGGAACCTTCCTGATTTGCCACGCGAATCAGCGCTGCTCCCGGTGCGCCTGAGAAAGCCGAAAGCGAAGTGCTAAGCAGCCCGACGCCGCGACCTGTGGTCATGTCCATGAAAGCTGTCGCTTCCAGGCTCGACCGGCGATTCAGCTCGCGCTCAAGTCCCACTTCAAACCGGCGGCTTTGGGCCATCACAGCGCGACCGCTCACGTATGCGATTGGCTTACTCGCGGCCTGAGTGAAAATGACATTGCCACTTTCAAAGTTTGCCAAACTCTGGATATCGAGACCGTCATCACCGGGGTGATAAGCAGCTTTGATTTTCGTACGGGCGTTGGCATCCAACTGAACGCCGATTCGCGGAGACAGCACCCCATCGTTGCCCGCGCCGAGAAATCGCGAGTAATCCACGCCCAACACCACCACAAACCCGTCACGCACGATCCATTCATCAACCGCACGTATGGACATTTGTCCCAGCTTACCCGGGTCACGCTTGCCAGTGGATGTGCTAAACGCGGGAAGTTGGGCGGCGCCCGTCGTCAACGCCAGGCGATGCCGATCATTTACCTGCATGCGTGCAGTAGCTTCAAAGCGATGTGGCGCGGACGCGCCGGTGCCGGTCTGGCCGGCAAAAATCAGATCGATGCGTTCCGAAGCGGGCAGGGCAACCGCGAAGTTCAGGCCTTGATAGCTCGAAGAAAAAGGTCCCGACGATCCTGAAAAATAAGTCTCGACAACTCCCTGCGGCCGTACGCTGTCCTTCTCTTCCGGGGTGGCGTTGCCGGTGGCGGTTACGTCGTCCGCGGTCGCTTCGTCTGAAGTGATGGCGGCGATGGCCGCGTCATCGCCTTCGTTGGCCTGGAAGATCGATCGCTGCTTTTGCGCCGCGCGCAGCCGCCACTTCACATTGTCGCGGTCGTTGCGCTGTTCGGGATAGGTTCGTCCGGCGCCGAGCGGCTCCAAATTGAAACGATAGGCAATCTCGGCGGAAGGGTTGACGGTGACTGACGAGAAAAGGACTTCACTGAAGCCATCCGCAATCGCTTTCAGCGAATAGCGGCCGGCCGGAATCTTGGCTGAGAAGCTGCCGTCCGCAGACGTGCGCGTCTCTCTTACTGCCTTGTTTGCTCCTTCGCGGATCAGTTGAATCAGAGCGCCGGCCAACGGCATGCCGCGGTTGTCGCGGACTGTGCCGGTAATAGTGGCGAGGCCGCGAGTGCCTTTGCCGTATGCCGACGCAGCAAACGTCGTGACGATCACGGCAAGCGCCACCAGCGGCGCGCTAAATCTGAAGATTTTTTTCATCGCGGCTGGACCTCCGACTGGTACTCGGATCCACGAATCCTGGCGTTGGAACGAAACGAATTGTCCCGCATTCGTTGAAACAGACTTTCGTTAACGGTGGTTCGATTCTCCGCTGCGTCTGTCAGATGCCTGAGGCAGTCACATCTTTACCGGACCGCCCGGGGCGAAGGGAGACCATCACCCGCTTGAATGGCAGTAATTCTCGGCTACGTGCTGTGTTACTGTCAAGCACAGTTTGGTGTCCAAAGGCCCTTTTCATCGGTCAAAAAGAAAAGCGAGATGCTCGTTTTGCCGCATCTTTTCCCCGTGTTACGATGGACTCTCCTGACGAAGTTGCCACCTTTCAGTTGTAATCACGAATGATTGATCAAGTAAAGACAACCCGGCTCCCCAATGGTCTGACAATTCTCACGGAGCACATGCCGGGACTGCGTTCGGTAAGCCTGGGGATCTGGGTCCGCAGCGGTTCGCGCCATGAAGCGCCCGCTTTGAACGGGATTTCTCACTTCATCGAACACGCACTGTTCAAAGGCACCAATCGCCGCACCGCGCACCAGATTGCCACTGAGACGGATCGTCTGGGTGGCCAGCTCGACGCTTACACAACTCATGAACTAACAGGATTTGCCACCAAAGTTGTGGACACGGCGCTGCCACAGGCTTTTGATCTGATTGTGGATCTGGTCACGAATCCGAGATTCGACGAGCACGATCTCAAGCGGGAACAAAGCGTGATCATCGAAGAGATGAAGATGATCGAGGACACGCCCGACGAGCTTTTGGGCGAGCTGTTCAATGCTGCCTATTTCCCCGATCATTCGCTGGGAAGGCCGATCGAAGGCACGGTGGAAACGGTTTCGTCGTTTGATCGCGCCCGGACCGCAGAGTTTCACACCCGCAATTACGCGCCCGCCAATCTGGTGCTGGCCGCGGCGGGAAATATCGAGCATGAGCGATTAGTAGAATTAGCTTCGGCGGCATTTTCGACCCAGAACGGGCACGTCGCACATACGTTTTCGCAATCTCCGTCTCCCGCATCTCCGATCCTGATCGAACGCAAGGGCGAGCTGGAGCAGGCACACTTAATTGTGGCTGCGCCCTGGCCTTCGGCCAAAAGCGATGATCGCTACATCGCGAGCATGCTGGGCACAATCATCGGCGGCGGCACGTCCAGCCGCTTGTGGCAATCAATACGCGAAGAGCGCGGGCTGGCTTACTCGATTGGCGCCGGCGGTAATACCTTTACCGACATCGGCTTGTTCACAATCTATGCGGGCGCCTCGCCGGCGCATCTTGATGAAGTGTTGGATCTGTCGTTGAAAGAATTACGACGCGCAGTGCGCGAGCCCGTCTCAGCGGACGAATTGCGGCTGGCAAAAGATCAGGCAGTCTCTTCTGTCTTGTTGAGCCTGGAATCGTCGAGCGCGCGTGCCGGCGCTCTCGCGCGCCAGGAAATTATTCACGGGCGAAGGATTTCGCCCGACGAAATTCTTAGACGAATTGAAGCGGTAACGGAAGAGGACGCGCTGCGTTTGGCCCAGGAATGTTTCACCACGCCGGGTTTGGCGCTCGCGGCGCTGGGAAACCTCAACGGATTTGCCGTAGACCGCACGCGTTTAGAGATTTAATTATCGATTGTTTAGAGTCGGGCTACTGCCCGACTGAGCGGGCGGTAGCCGGCTCCTAAACGAAATCTGTTTTATGAAACTCTCAGTTCTTGGCAGCGGCTCAACAGGAAATGCAGTTCTGCTTGTAGCCAACGGCACGCGCGTGCTGGTCGATGCCGGCCTCAGCGCCAAAGAGATCGCGCGACGCATGACCGCTCTCGGTGAGGATCCCAATTCACTCGACGGCATTTTGATCACACACGAGCACGGTGACCATGTGGGCGGGCTGCGCGTGTTGATGAAGGATCTCGATTGTCCCGTTTTCATGTCTGCAAAGACGCGTGATGCCTACATTTGCGAGCGGCGGAATTTTGCCAGTGACGAACCGCGCCGGCGCGCGGACACTTTGCGGGATCGCATGGTGGAAATTGATTCGGGTCAGGATTTTCGCATCGGCCAGATCGACTTTCACCCGTTCACCGTTCCGCATGATGCCGTGGATAATTTCGGCTTTACCGCCACGCATGACGGCGTAAAGGTTGCCACCCTCATGGACTTCGGACATATCACCACGCTGATCACGGAACGGCTGCGCGGTTGCGCGGCAATCGTGATTGAGTCAAATCACAGCCGCGACATGTTGAAGACAGTCGAACATTATCCCTGGGAATTGAAACAACGGATCCTTTCGCGCCTGGGCCATCTTTCGAATGAAGACGTAGCCGAGTGGCTGGTGGATGGGTTCGACGGACAAGCGAGTCATATAGTGCTCGCGCATCTTTCGCAACGAGCCAACAATCCGTATCTGGCTACAATTACCGCCGAGACCGCATTGTATGAACGGTCGCCGCTTTTCCGCAGTGATACCACGATCACTCTTTCTTTTCCCAAAGAGCCGACGCAATGGATCGAAGTGTGAGGCGCGGGCGCGCGCGTTTTTGGAGTGCGCTGACTTGTCAGCGCTTTCCCCTTGCATGTTCCCTGCTAGTGGCGATCGTATTATCTGCCTGTGCTCAACCTACGCGACGGAGCAGCGTTCCCGCCGGAGCGCAGGCCGCGTTGGAAACGGCGATCGAAGATATTGGCGCGGGCCGTTATGAAAAGCTTTACAATGAAGCGGCCCCGGAATGGCGCGCGGACGCCAGCCTCGAAGACTCAAAGGCGACGTTTCAAAGACTGCGCGAAAAGTTGGGGAACGCCGGCGTTCGCAATCAACAAACGGCGCGCGAGGAACAAACCGGCGCCGCGCACACGGTGATCGTGATTTATCAGACTGCATTCGAACGCGGCGATGCGATGGAAACATTCACGTTGGTTGAGCGCGGCGGAAAATGGCAAATAGCGAAATACTTTGTGAGCTCGACGGCGCTGAAGTAGTGAATGGTAAATCGTAAATAGCACGTCTATTTGCGATTCACGATTTACTATTTACCTATGATTCCAAGATACACATTGCCCGAAATGGGCGCGCTCTGGTCGGAAGACAACAAATTCCGCAAATGGCTGGATGTTGAGATTGCAGTCTGCGAAGTACACGCTGAGAATGGCACGATCCCGACGGACGCCCTGAAACAAATTAAGAGCCGCGCCAGCTTCACGGTCGAGCGCATCAACGAAATCGAGAAAACTACCGACCACGACGTCATCGCTTTCACTACCAACCTGGCTGAATCGATCGGCGACGCCGCGCGCTTTGTTCATTACGGCCTGACATCCTCAGACGTCGTCGATACCGCCAACGCCCTTCTATTACGAGACGCGTGCGACATCCTTATTCCCAAAATGGACGCGTTGTTGAAAGTGCTCAAGCGGCGGGCTTTTGAATTTAAGAAGACACCGCAGATTGGCCGCACGCATGGTATTCACGCGGAGCCAACGTCGTTCGGGATGATCTTCGCTCTCTGGTACGACGAGATGCTGCGCAATCGCGAGCGCCTGTTGCGCGCGCGTGAAGCGGTGGCCGTCGGCAAGATCAGTGGCGCGGTTGGCGCTTTCGCCCACCTTGATCCTTCGGTCGAAGAAAAAGTCTGCGCGCGCCTCGGATTACGCGCTGCTCCGGTCTCGACTCAAATCGTGCAACGTGACGCTTACGCAGAATATCTGTGCACGCTGGCGGTAATCGCTTCCTCACTCGAAAAATTTGCTCTGCAAGTCCGGCACTGGCAACGCACCGAAGTGCGCGAGGCCCAGGAAAAATTCAAACGTGGCCAGAAAGGCTCGAGCGCGATGCCTCACAAGCGCAATCCGATTCTTTCGGAACGGCTTTGCGGCATGGCGCGCGTGGTGCGCGCAAACAGCATCGTCGGCCTCGAGAACGTGGCGCTCTGGCACGAACGCGATATCTCACATTCATCCGCTGAGCGCGTCGTCCTTCCGGATTCAAGCATCACCACCGACTACATGTTGGCGAAGGCGGCCTCGCTGATCGATGGACTGGTGGTCTATCCCGAACGGATGCTCGAGAACCTGGATGCGACGCGCGGGTTGGTTTTCAGCGGCCAATTGTTACTGGCTCTGACGCAGGCAGGTGTGTCGCGCGAGACGGCTTACGAGTGGGTGCAGCGCCACGCGATGAAATCCTGGGACGAGGGTGAGGACTTCAAAACTCTGATTTCAGGGGATAAGCACATCTTAGCCCACCTTTCGGCAAGCCAAATCAACGCCGTATTCTCTCTCGAAACTTATCTGAGAAATGTAGATAAGGTTTTCGCGCGGGTTTTCGGTGAAGAAGACGGGGCAGTAGCTCGCGCTTGAGCAAGGAACCGGGCAGTAGCCCGACCGTGAGGGAGGGCGTTTTGAACGCCCTTGCTGACGCGCGGGCTACTGCCGCACCTACCTACTTAGTCCACTTTTCAGCCATGTTGCCGATGATGGGCAATTTGAACGTGTTGCCCTGATAGGCTTTGACTGCCGACATGATCAGCCCCACCAGATAGAGGATGATAAAGACGAACCAGATCAGCCCGAACAACATACCTGCCAAACCACCGAGCGCGCCGCTATCAGTCGCGGCGGCCGCAGCAAAGCCGGCAAACATGATGACCACTCCGATTATCCAGATCGCAATCATGACTACGACGGCGGCCACGTGCAAAAGGATCGACTGCAACGCGTGAAACTTCACGAAGCGATTTTCTTTCTCCATGATGAGAGAGATGATCGCGATGATGCCGATCGGGTAACCCAGAGCGGCGGCTACATTTCCATCCAGACCGAGGGCAGACTTGCCTGTATCCATTTCAATTTCTCCTAACGGAATTAGAAATCGTAAATCGTTTAAGTGCTGAAGAACTTATTTGTTGACGATGTTCCAGGCGATATTGCCGATGATCGGCAGCTTATAGTATTGGCCCTGATAAGCCTTAATCGCCGCTATGATCAGGAAAGCCAGTAGAACGACAGCGACCAGCAGCCTTACGGCCAGCCATCCGAAAAAGACTATAACTCCGAGTGCGTCGCCCAGCGCGACTTCAGCAATCATTGACAGTATGCGGAACGCCACTCCCACCACGATCCACACGCCGCCGAACAGCAACGCCTGCATGGCGTGAAATTTCACCAGCCGGCTCGTCTTTTCGATAATGAAAAACACCAGGCTGATAATGATGCCCAACCCGCAGCAGATCATCGTCAGGTAACACAACATCGACGCGAGATTCGCGTCCATTCCCAGGCTGCTCTGACCAACCGGCGGTTCACTTGATGGCGGTGGCGGCGGCGTGTACGGGGTCGACATTTTCCACTTCTTCTCCGGGAAATGTTTCGGGATGCTCTACGGGACGGCGCAAATACTATGATATCGGCTACCGTTTGCGCAATGTTTTGCCGTATTATCTTGCGTTCGCCGTAGCGTAGGCACTAATCCTCAAATGAAAGCCAAAGTTTACGTCACCTTAAAACCAAGCGTCCTGGATCCTCAGGGCAAAGCCATCAAACATTCAGTCGAGCTGCTCGGTTATGCAGGCATCAGCGATGTCCGGCAGGGCAAGTATTTCGAAATCTCGCTCGACGGGGCGCTGGCTGAGGCCGACGCCCGTGAGGAAGCGACGCGCATGGCCCGCGAAGTACTGTCGAATCCGATCATTGAAGACTTTCGCGTGGAGATTGATCAGTGAAATTTGGAGTTATCGTCTTTCCGGGTTCGAACTGTGATCACGACGCCTATCACGTGATCTCGAAACACGTGGGCCAGCCGGTCGATTTCATCTGGCATCGGGACACTGATCTCTCCAGTTATGACGCGCTGATTATCCCCGGTGGATTCTCGTACGGCGACTACCTCAGGGCCGGCGCGCTCGCCAGTTTCTCGCCGGTGATGAATTCGGTAAAGAAATTCGCCTCCCAGGACAAACTGGTCCTCGGTATCTGTAATGGTTTTCAAATCCTGTGCGAAGCCGGACTGCTGCCCGGCGCATTGATTCGCAATCGCGAGCTGCATTTCATCTGCGAGCATGTGAACGTGCGCGTGGAAAGCACGAACACGCCGTTTACTCAGGAGCTCAACCGCGGCAGCGTGTTGACCATGCCCATCGCCCACGCCGAAGGAAATTTTGTTTGCGACGATGCGACCTTTGCTGAGCTGCAACGTGAGGATCGAATCATCTTTCGCTACTGCGACCCGGCCGGCCAGGTAAGTGACGAGACCAACGTTAACGGCTCGCGCGACAACATCGCCGGCATTTGCAGCCGCGGCCGCAATGTTATGGGACTGATGCCGCATCCTGAACGCGCTTGCGAAGACGCGCTCGGGTCCAGTGATGGTCGCGCGGTGTTCCATTCACTGGCGGGCGCATTGGCCAGTGTCGCGGCCTGAAACATTGCGGCCTGAACGCTGCGGGATTCAATGAAACGAATAGCTCCATTTCTGATCATTGCCCTCGTTTTGATTGCGGGACTGATCGCCGTTTGGGCCCTGTCGCGCTCTTCGCCATCGTCGAATCCAAATCGTAATGCGGCGACGCCGGATCCCAAATTGACGCCGGCAGGCGCGCAACCACCACACATTCGCGGAAATCCCAACGCACCGGTAACCGTCGAAGAGTTCGCCGACTTTCAATGCCCAACCTGTGGCGCTTATCACCCTGAACTGAAGAAAATTGAAGCCGAATATGGCGATCGCCTGCGCGTGATCTTTCGCGAGAATCCCCTCGTGCCGACGCACCAGCATGCGCTGGTGGCAGCGCAGGCCGCCGAAGCCGCGGGGCTGCAAGGCCGTTTCTGGGAAATGCATGACAAGCTTTACGAGAACCAAAAAGCCTGGAGCGAATTAAAGGATGTGGTGCCGTTGTTTGTTGACTATGCCAAACAGATCGGTCTCGATGCCGACCGTTTTATGCGCGATCTGAATGGTGAGGCGGTCGCGGTGCGCATCTTTCAGGATGGCAAGCGTTCCCACGCGCTGGGTGTCAAAGCTACGCCCACACTTTTCGTTAACGGCAAAGAAGCCACCGGCGATTCCTGGAGACCGGAAGGGCTGCGGTTATTGATCAATCAAGCCCTGAGTGGAGCGTCCGGCCCGTGACCATTGGCCGCTCCGGAATATTATTCGTCCCCCATTTAGTGATCACCAACACCCTTGACTGACGAGAAACCAATCGCCTGGTCCTACCTGATCGCAGCCGTAGTGGCGCTCGTCGGCCTCATCGATGCGATTTATCTCACCGTGCAGCACATCACCGGAGCAAGCTTGCGATGCACAATTATCTCGGGTTGTTCGGAGGTTCTCAGCAGTCCCTACGCACAGGTAGGGCCGTTGCCACTGGCGGCGATTGGTGCGGCCGCTTACTTCGTCGTGTTTAGTTTGGCAATTCTCGCGGCTTTTGGTTATCGGTCAGCGATCCCCTTCCTCAAAATAATTCTGGTGCTGATGTTTCTGACTACACTTTGGCTTTTGTACCTGCAGGCGTTCGTGATTCGGCATTTTTGCCAGTATTGCCTGCTGTCTGCGGCGGTCACGACGATTCTTACGCTGCTGGTTCTTCTTTCAGCTCGATTGAAAGCGTTATCAACCCGAAGGGTTGAACGCTAGTATCCGGTGAATGCAAGTTAATCAACCCGCACCCTGAAGGGGTGCTCCTATCCTGGACCTTGCACCACTTCAGGGTGCCAAAAAAAATTGACTCGGTTTCCGGTGGTATGCTGAACACCGGCTACTATCTAGCAGCCCTTCGGGCTGCCTTTATTTCCGATTGCTCAGTTATCCTTACAATCGCAAACCTTTCCCCGACTTGCCACGTCCAACTTGTCGTTGCTAATCTCTGTTTCGCAATTCACCGTCCGAAAGGAGTTCGACATGAAAAAGCAGTACGCGATTTCCCTTCTCCTCGCTTCGTCTTTCATCATTGCTCTGGCAGCAGTCGCCGGCAGCGGCCGCAGCAGCAGTAGTGATGTGCCTGCGCCGCCGGCCATTGGCGCGACGATCGAAGACTTCAAACTGCCCGACGCCGATGGAAAAGATCACACCCTGAAGTCACTGATGGGCAAGAAAGGGGTTGTCATTCTTTTTATCGCCACGAAGTGCCCCGTCTCCAACAACTACAACGACCGCATGGAGAAGCTGGCGCAGGATTACAAATCACAAGGCGTCAACGTGATCGGGATCAACTCGAACTACACCGAGCCGAGCGCCGAGGTTAAGTCCCACGCCGCTGAAAAACATTTGACTTTCACAATCCTGAAGGACGAAGGCAACAAGATTGCTGATCGGTTGGGCGCCACGCGCACTCCGGAAGCCTACGTGCTCGATGCGAACAACAAGCTCGTCTATCACGGACGGATCGACAACTCGCAGAAAACCGAAGGCATCACTTCGAATGATCTGCGCGACGCGCTGGACGAAGTGGTTGCCGGCAAGGCTGTGACCAAGACCGGCGGCGCCGCATTTGGTTGCACCATCAAGCGCCCGGCGTAGTACCTGGCTAACTTGAGCAATTGTTTTTCGGATCCAACGCAAGCTCCTGCTTGCTAAGTGACAATGCGTTTTCATTCTTTAGCTCCGGCTGTAACTCTGGCGATGCTTTGCGGCGTCGCCGGAGTGGTGGCTTTGGGGCAAGGCACGGCGCCAACCAACGTCGCGCCGGCTAATACGGCAAACGGCGCCGCCAAAACTGACAACTCCGTAATTCGTCAGATCGATCTCGATGGCCTAAAGACTCTCCTGCAACCCGATCAGAAAGAGCCGCGACCGCAGCTCGTGAATTTTTGGGCGACCTGGTGCGACCCATGCCGCGAAGAATTTCCGGACCTGGTGAAGATCGATACGGACTACCGCGCCAGGAACCTCAATTTCGTGGCCGTGTCGCTGGACGATGTATCTGAGATTGGCACGACTGTGCCTAAGTTTCTGAAAGAGATGAAAGCCTCGATGCCGGTGGTGCTATTGAATGTCAGCGATCCTGAGCCGGCAATTAAATTGGTGGACGTGGGTTGGGACGGTCAACTGCCGGCCACGTTTCTTTACGACAAGCAAGGCAAGGTTGTCTTCAAACATTTCGGCCGCATTAATGCACAAGAATTGCGCGCAGCCATTGATAAAGCACTAGGTAATAAGCAGTAGGATATTCCCTCGGATGGAACCAATCACCGCCGACGTCATCGCCGCACACAACCTAACTCCCGACGAATTCAACCGCATCAAGGAACTGCTCGGACGCGAGCCAAACCTGGTCGAGCTCGGTGTCTTCTCGGTGATGTGGTCTGAACATTGCTCGTACAAATCATCGCGCATTCATTTGAAGCGCCTGCCCACGAAGGGCGAGCGCGTGATCGTGCCGCCCGGTGAGAATGCGGGCGTAGTTGATCTGGGCGACGGCTGGTGCGCCGCCTTCAAGATCGAATCGCACAATCATCCGAGCTTCATCGAACCGTTTCAGGGCGCGGCCACCGGAGTCGGCGGCATCCTGCGCGACATATTCACCATGGGAGCGCGTCCGGTCGCGGCGCTGAACAGTCTGCGGTTTGGTTCGCTCGACAATCCAAAGAACGGACGCCGCAATCGCTCGCTGCTGGCCGGCGTAGTGGCGGGCATTGCTCACTACGGAAACGCCTTTGGCGTACCGACGGTGGGTGGTGAAGTCTCTTTCAATGACGCTTACGCTTTGAATCCGCTGGTAAATGCGTTCGCCCTCGGCCTGGTGCGCAAAGATCAGATTTTCTTTGGCAAGGCCAGCGGCGTAGGCAATCCGGTTTTGTATGTCGGCGCGAAAACCGGACGCGATGGTATTCACGGCGCGACGATGGCCTCAGCCGAGTTCGACGAAGCAGCGCTGGAAAAACGGCCGACAGTCCAGGTTGGCGATCCGTTTTTGGAAAAGTTGTTATTGGAAGCTTGTTTGGAAGCGATGCGCAGCGGCGCGATAGCCGGCATTCAGGACATGGGCGCAGCCGGGCTGACTTGCTCGACGTGCGAGATGGCGGCGCGCGCGGACACCGGCATCGTGATTGATCTGTCGTTGGTGCCGCAACGCGAGACCGGAATGACGGCGTACGAAATGCTGCTCTCGGAATCACAAGAGCGCATGCTGATCGTCGCGCACAAGGGCCGCGCGCGGGAAGTGGCTGAAATTTTCGCCAAGTGGGATCTGGACGCAATCGTCATCGGGCGGGTACGCGACGATGGCCGGATGCGAGTCATGCACGAGGGCGACCTTGTGTGCGATGTGCCGGTTAAGGCTTTGACGGATGAAGCGCCGGTTTACGAGCGTCCCATGAAAGCTGTCAGTCAGTCGTCTGTTGTCAGTGGTCAGCTGTCCGTTGTTAGTGGCTTGTCGCAAACCGAGAACGACCAACAACTGACAACTGACCACGGACAAAACTACAACAGCCTTTTGGTGAAACTACTTTCCTCGCCAAACCTCGCTTCAAAAGAGTGGGTCTATCGTCAGTACGATCACATGGTGCGCACCAACACGGTCGTGATGCCGGGAGCTGACGCGGCGGTCGTGCGCATAAAAGAAACCCGCAAGGCCCTGGCAATTGCGCTCGACGGCAACGGCCGCTACTGCAACGTAAATCCGCGCGAAGGGGCGAAGCTTCTGGTCGCTGAGGCCGCGCGCAACGTAGTGTGCGTCGGCGCGCGTCCGATCGCGATCACCAACTGTCTAAACTTTGCCTCGCCCGAAAGACCCGAAGTCATGTGGTCATTTTCGGAAGTGATCGACGGCATGGCTGAGGCTTGCGCGGCATTCAACACGCCTGTGGTTTCCGGCAACGTGTCGTTTTACAACGAGACTGAAGGTCGCGGCGTTTTGCCCACACCGGTCATTGGCATGGTCGGTCTAATTGAAGATGTGAAGCGAGTAATTCAGCCCGGATTCAAAGAAGCCGGCGACTCGATCGCGCTGTTGGGCGTTACGCAGGACGATCTTTCATCGAGCGAATACGCAACCAGTGTCAGAAGCCCGACCGTAAGGGAGGGCGACGGAGCCCTTGCTGACGCGCGGGCTTCCGACACACGCGTGCCAGTCCTTAATCTCGAACTTGAACTAGCCGTGCAAGCCGCCTGCCTGCGCGCCGCCGAAGCCGGACTGTTGCGATCAGCTCATGATTGCTCGGACGGCGGCCTGGCCGTCGCACTGGCGGAATGTTGCTTCTCTTCACTGAATCGCGAGCCCATCGGCGCTGACGTAGACATCACAGGAGACCATAGTCTGGCTGCGCGGCTGTTCGGGGAATCGCCCTCGCGAATCATAATTAGCTTTTCCGAATTCAACCGGAGCGAGATCGAGCGGGTAGCTGCCGAGGCCGGTTGCCCCATCAGTATTCTGGGGAAGGTTGGTTCAGACAGGTTGAGAATCCGAAGCGACGGCGCGGATGTGATCAGTGTTCCCGTTAGAGAACTCGAAGACGCCTGGCGATCATCACTGAGTCAGAAACTTCAGGTTGAAGTGATGGCGGCAGGCGCCGAGTAAGATTGTCAGCTACTTTTTAGCCGCGCCAATTCTTCATCGCCGCGAGCCACACTTCGCCGACGCTCACTCCTTTTTCACTCGCCCGCGCGGCGCAGTCGTCATGTTCTGGTGAGGCCTTTTGTGCACCACCCGGCAGTGACGCCACCTTCATCCGCACCATTCCATAAATCGTTTCAACTGTTTCGAATTTCCGGGGCAGGCTGTAGCGCGCCACGGTTTGCTGG
This sequence comes from Pyrinomonadaceae bacterium, assembly GCA_035274925.1. GTDB lineage: Bacteria > Acidobacteriota > Blastocatellia > Pyrinomonadales > Pyrinomonadaceae > UBA11740. The sequence goes on from DATENS010000175.1 coordinate 20,293, forward strand.
CGCACGCCGAGCGTGCTCGTGTGGCGCAGCAAAACTTCGCCAATAGCGTCTGCATTCTCAGGACGGGACAGAACTTCGACGACGATTCCGGGACGATTCTTTTTCATCTGCACGGGCGTCAGCCAGACGTCAAGAGCTTGCGCCTCGTAAAGCTGATTAATCACATTCGTGTACCACTCGGGATTCATGTCATCGATGTTGCAGGCTGTTTGAGTCAACTGTTCAGCAATCAAACCAGGTACGCTCTCCGCGCTTTCCCCAATCATCAAACGCAGCACGTTCGGCCGGTCTGGCCATTCGCGTTGGCCCGCGCCGTAGCCGACACGCGAGACGCGCATTGACGGCATCTCTCCAAATTTCGTCACGAGTGTACGCACCAGCGTAGCTCCGGTCGGCGTTACCGTTTCTCCGTCGATATCGACGCCGGTGACCGGCACATCACGCAGGAGAATTGCGACGGCCGGCGGCGGCACTGGCAAAATTCCGTGTTCGGTTTTTACCGTTCCCCGCGACCAGGGCACGCTCGTACAGTGCAGGCTTTCGACCTGCAGCGCGTGCATTGCCACGCACGCTCCGACGATATCGACAATCGTATCGACCGCGCCCACTTCATGAAAATGAATTTTCTCAACCGGGACGTTGTGGACTGCGCTTTCCGCTTCGGCCAACAACTTCAACGCTGAGATCGATTTTTCCTGGATAAAGTCGGGCAGAT
>DATENS010000176.1:0-14165 GCA_035274925.1 Pyrinomonadaceae bacterium
GTCTATAAACATCTGGCTCCTAACGGAGCCAGCAAAACTTTACTAGATCTGCTGAATCACCGGAACGATGACCGGCCGCGCGCCGGTTTCTTTTTGAATGAACCGCTTCAGCTCAACACGCACGTGCTCTTTCAAGAGCGATTCGTCCGCGAGCGTTTGCTTCGACGCGCCAGCGAGCGCTGCCCTCACTACTTGTTCGGCATCTTTCGTCATACCGTTGTCAGTTTCAAATCCGCGCACGCCCTGGGCCACGATCTGCGGCGGCGCCTGCAGCTCGGCCGTTTGGCCGTTGATGACCATGACCAAAGTGATCATGCCTTCGTAAGCCATCTTCTTCCGCTCGCGCACGGTCTCGTATTCGATCTCTTCAAAGCCTGACTCGTCAATAAACGTGCGCTTGATGTCGCGCTTATCTACGACGGCTGCGCGTTCGCCATCCAGCTCCAGCACATCGCCATTTTCGATCAGAACAATCCGGTCCTCGGAATAGCCAAGATGGTTCTTTACAAACTCTTTGTGACGAAACAGCATGCGGTATTCCCCGTGGATTGGCACCACAAATTTCGGGCGCACCGCTTCGGTCATGATGCGGATATCATCCTGCGAGGCGTGACCGCTCACGTGAATCAGCCGGCGCTTCTCTTCGATAATGTTGGCGCCCTTCTTATAAATAAAACCAATGAGCTTTGAGATTGCGCGCTCGTTACCGGGAATGATGCGCGCGGAAAGCACGACTGTATCCGTTTCCTCGATGGTGGTGCCTTTGTAAATCTGCGTCGCCATTTGATATAGCGCTGCGCGCGGCTCGGCCTGCGAACCGGTACAAAGCAGAACGACCTCGTGATCGTTGTAGTGCTTTGTTTCGTTGATGCCGATGAGTAAGCCGTCCGGGATGTCGAGAAAACCAAGCCGCTCGGCAATCTCGACGTTCTTCTGCATTGAGCGGCCCAGCACACAGACTTTGCGATCGAACTTCTGCGCACAGTCCAAAACGATCTGAATGCGATGAATCGAAGAGGAAAACGCGGCCACGATGATGCGGGCTTTGGCTTCCGCGAAAATTTCTTCAAAGGCCGGAATTACAGCCCTTTCAGACGGGGTTCTGCCTGGAACCGTCGCGTTGGTCGAATCTGAAAGCAGCGCGAGCACACCCTCCTGTCCGTATCGCCTGAGGGTCCGCAGATCAATCGCCTCGCCAATAACCGGCGTCTCGTCAACTTTATAATCGCCGGTGTGAATGATCGTGCCCACCGGAGTTTTGATAGCCAGATGAAAACAGTCAACCAGGCTGTGCGACGCGCGAATAAACTCGACAGTGAAGGAACCGATCGTGACGACGTCGCGCGGTTCAACGCGATGCAGCATCACATCGCCGAGAAGGCCATGCTCGTTCAGCTTGCTCTCGGCCAACCCGAGCGTGAAGTGCGAGGCGTAAACCGGCACATTGAATCTCTTCAGGATGTACGGAAGCGCGCCGAGATGATCTTCATGACCGTGCGTGAGCACGATCGCTGTGATGTCGTTGCGGTATTCCTCGAGGATGTCGAAGTCGGGAATACAAACATCGACGCCGTAGGTGCTTTCTTCGGGGAAACCCATGCCCGCGTCGAGGATGAGCATCTCGTCGCCAAAACGCATCAGCGTGCAGTTCATCCCAAACTCGCCGATGCCGCCGAGGGGAATAATTTCGAGGACGTTGGACACTATTTGCGGTTGCTCAACTCTCTGGACGGGGACTGCGAGGAGTATAGCATGAGGAATGTGACACGGGCGTCTTGCGCTTAAGTGGCAACCCTATCTCCCTTTGCTGGAATCTCACGACGGTATGAGACGAACTCTGCTCGCACTCGTTTTTGCGTTGTGTTGTTGTACCCTCAGCACATTCGCCCAATCCTCCGCTTTCACCGAACCCTGGAAGAACCCCAACATCGCCCTTGCCATCGATCCTTACGAGGGTAACCCGATCGACTGGGACCAACTCGCAACCGATAAACGCGTGGTGGCTATAATTCATCGCGCCACCATCGGCGATCGCGCCGACAAGAAATACGCGGAACGAAAAGTTGAGGCGAAGAAGCGCGGCTACCTGTGGGGCGCTTATCATCTCGGCAAGCCCGGCGATCCGATCAAACAAGCTGATTTCTTTCTGGAAACCGTCAAGCCGGACAAAGACGACTTGTTGGCGCTCGATCTGGAGAGTCCGGATGCCGTAAAGCACATGAGCTTTGATGATGCGCGCGTCTTCATCAAGCGAATCCTGGAAAAGACCGGACGATATCCAATCGTGTATGCGAACAATCTCGTTACGAAGGCAATCACGGAACAGTATGGCGAGGATGAAGTATTCAAAAGAACGCAACTCTGGTATGCGCGCTTCAAGAGCGCCATCACTGACTTTCCGAAAGGCACCTGGCAGACCTATACGCTCTGGCAGTTTTCGAGCGAGATCAATTGCAAAGCGGAAGACCGGAATTCATGTTTGTACACCGTTCCGGGAACCGAGTACGACATGGACGTCAACGTCTTTAACGGAACGATTGAGGAGTTGAAAGAGCGCTGGCCGTTCGATAAGAATTTTTACGCGTGCGGGTAACGTTCATCTGAACGCCAGTGGATTATTCGTGCTCTGAAAAAGTTCAATGAAGCGCGGATCTGTGCGCAAAGGATCGAGTTTCGGTTCGGTGCCAAACCAGAGCAGCCAATTGTCTCGTTCAGCAAAGGCTTTTTCCAGATACTCAAACGCCTTGTCGTGATCTCCCAGCGCAACGTAAGTCATGGCCACAAAGTACGGTTTGAAATAAGGACTGCTGAGCATTTCCGCCAGGATCCGTTCTGCCTCGTCTCGCCGGTTATTCGCCACCAGGGCAAAACAATGAATGTAACTTGGCAGAGCAGTGTGCCGGGCGAGCCTCATCGCTTCCTGAATCTCAACCAGGGCTCGCTCTGTTTCCTTAATTTCGAGCAGCGCATTACTGATCTGCATGTGGCCCTGAAAGTTGTTCCGATCAAGATCGATGATCTGCTGGGCTTTGGCAATCGCTTCGCCATAGCGGCCACTCTGGTAAAGGGTCCACGAGGTCAGCGTCATCGCACGCAGCGACAAAGGATCAAGTTCCTCGGCCCGGCGGATCTCCTGCAAACCTTCCTCAAAATTTCCAGTCCCCACCAGCAAGGCTGAGTGCCATTCGTGGGCCTGCGGATAGTTGGGATTTAATTCCAAGGCACGTTGGTAGGTCTTCTCGGCTTGCGCCCAGTCCCAACCCGCGCCCTGATGGACCAGCGCCAGCGAAGCGAAAGCTTCGCCCAGCGAGCTATCCAGCTCGATCGCACGTTCGGCGGCGGCGCGCGCCTTGGGATGGCTTTCCGAAGTCGGCAGGATTCCGTAAATATTTTGCCAAATGTATGCGTCGGCGATTCCCACGTGGGCTAACGCATAATCCGGATCGAGCTTGATGGCCTTCTCAAATGACTCGAAAGCCTTTGGCAAAGATTCGGCCGTGAATGTGTTCCAGAAAAAGCGGCCGCGCAGATAAGCATCGAACGCGCGCGGGTTATCCGTGCCGCGTTTTCGAAAGCGGCGGCGGCCGGTTTCGGTCAATTGGGGCAGGAGGGATTCGGCCACCTTGGCCGAGATCGAATCCTCCAGTGCGAGCGCGTCGGAATACTGCTCGTCAAACTGTTCGGCCCAGGTATTCGAGGCTTCGCGCACATCAAGTAATTGAAGCGAAACCCGCACGCGATTTCCGAGCGTCTTGATGCGGCCATCGAGCACATAATCGACGCCCAATTCGCGTCCGGCTCGTAGCGGATCTGCACTCTGATCACTGTAAGGAACGATCGCGCTGGTCGGTCGAATCGCCAGACTGCGCACGCCACTCAGCCGCGTAATCATCGCGTCCGCCAAACCAACGCCCAGAAAACTCTCCCCGGTATCAGTTGTCGGGCCGAGATTGAGAATCTTAAGCGGCAGGATCGCAATAGACTTGGCCTCGTAATCCTTCTTTTTGGTCGCGGGCGCATACGCCGTGGCCATCACGGCCCAACCGTTAAGGTGCCGGAGAATGTCGTCGCGCAACGCGGCCGGGGATTCGTATCGTTCGGAAGGATCTTTTCGCAGCGCCTTCAGCACGATGTTGTCGAGATCGCCCGCAAGCTCATTTCGAAGTGAAGCGATCAGGTGTGGCCGGGTTTCGGCCGTGCTCGACAGAGTTAACGCGTTTCGATCGATGTGGCTGAGCGGGATGCTTGGCCCCGGACGCGACACGACCACACTGGGTTGTTCCGGTTCGTCCTCGACGATCGCGCGTGCAACCTCATGCGGCAGTCGATTACGAAATCGATACGGCGAATGTCCCGTCAGCACTTCGTACAAAATCACGCCGAGGCTGTAGACATCGCTGGCAAAACCAATCGGCAAAGCCTGCACCTGTTCAGGACTGGCGTACTCAATTGTCATTAAACGCACGCCAAGCGTGGTTTGCGGCGTGGTCTCAGAAACCAATTCAGGGTTTAGCAACTTGGCAATGCCGAAATCGAGCAGCTTTGGCACTCCGGCTGACGAGACAAGGATATTTGTCGGTTTAATGTCCCGATGGATAACCAGTTTTTGATGCGCGTATTGCACCGCGTCGCAAACCTGGTTGAAAAGTCGCAAGCGCTCGTCGACGGCCAGCCCGCGAGAGTCCGCATATTCATAAAGTGGCTGCCCCTCGATGTACTCCATGACAAAGTAAGGATCGCCATCCTGTGTAGTGCCTCCGCCCAACAGCCGGCCAATGTTCGGATGATCGAGGGCGGCAAGTATTTGGCGCTCGTTTCGGAAACGGCGCAGGACAAAATCTCGATCCACATCGCCCTTGATCAGCTTGATCGCGACGCGATGCTGAAATTCACCGTCAGCGCGCCACGCCTCGTAGACGGTGCCCATTCCACCCCGGCCGATTTCACGCTTGATTTGATAGGGGCCAATATGGCGACCCACCATCGATTGATCTTCGAGGCGCTCGGATGGCTGAGTTTTATGAGGATCGTCGGGTTCCGGAATTACCTTGCTCATGAATACTTTATTGTGCGCATCTATCTTAGCGTGAAAGTTTTGTCTGAACCACCTGCGGCAGCGGGTGGGTGGTTCTCATCTTTCACAGCGAAACATAACTAAGATTAATCGTCCGCTACCGCAGACGGTTCCGACCATTTCGCGTTAAACTCTGCTCATGCCCGACCTCCTGGTCAATCTACTGAAACTACCGCCGGTTGAGCCTTTGCTCTCAGAGTTGAATGCAGCCGGCATTACCATTCGACGCGCGCAACCTTTTGAAATTACGCCGGTGCGCCAATTCATCGAAGAAAACTTCTCCATTTCCTGGGCTGACGAAGTCTCAGTCGGTTTCACCAACAAGCCTGTCACCGTCTTCATCGCCACACGCGCGGGTCAGGTCATCGGTTTTGCCGGTTACGAATGCACGCGCAAGGCATTCTTTGGCCCCACCGCGGTCCATGAAGCGGAACGCAAGCAGGGCATCGGCAAGGCATTGCTGATCGCAGCGATGTGGGGATTGCGCGAGATGGGCTACGTATACGGGATCATCGGCGGGGCGGGCCCAGTCGAGTTTTATCGGGAAGCGGTCGGAGCGTTTGTTATTCCCGAAAGCGACCCGGGAATCTACACGGATCTGTTGAAGTGAGTTAGGTTGCGATTGCTTGATGCGGATTCGTGCAAACTATCGCACTATACGGGTGTGGCCTGGAGTGATATTTTCAACGCATGGGGCTGGTGAACTGTAAAGTAGGACTCAAGAACCCGCGACAACCTGATCTGGATACGATCGAAGTTGTTGCCATGGCCGATTCAGGTGCTTTGCATCTTTGTATTCCGGAACACGTTCAGCTTCAGCTCCAGCTTGATGCGATCGATCAAAAGGAAGTTACCCTGGCCGATGGGAGCAGGAAGATGGTTCCTTACGTTGGTCCGATTGAATTGCGCTTCAAGAATCGTGTTGGGTTTTCAGGTGCGCTGGTGGTGGGCGATCAGGTGCTGCTGGGAGCCATCCCGATGGAGGACATGGATCTCGTGATTATTCCGCGGACTCGAACCCTCGACTTGAATCCCGACAGTCCTAACGTTGCGACCTCAATCGTAAAAAACTCGCTTAGCTCTCGTTAGGCGATTGCATTCACCATTAAGGCCCACTCTTCCAGTTCAAAAGTCTCGGCGCGCCGAAGCGGCGGTATGCCCGCGTCACACAAGATAATGCTGGCGCCGCCACGCTTTTTCAGTAGCTCCTGAATTTCTTCGGGCGCTTCACGCAGGTTGTTGAGAATAGTCTTGCGGCGTTGGGCGAAGCCGGCGCTGACAACCTTCCAAAATAACTGTTCGTCGTTCACTTCAACGGCAACTTTTGGACGAACACGGAGTCGCACAACCGTGCTCCAGACTTTCGGAACGGGACGAAACGACGGCGGAGGCACATCGAAAAGTTTTTCCGCTTCACAGTAAGCCTCGACCAGGACTGAGAGAAAACCACGCTCGCTCGAGCCGGCCGTGGCCGTGATGCGGTCCACCACTTCGCGCTGCAACATCAGGGTCATATCACTGATACACCGGCGCTGCTCGATTAGTCTTTGCAGCACCGCCGTGGCGATATTGTAAGGCAAGTTCGCAACCACGCGAGCCACCGTCGCGGGCTGAATCACTTCACAGAAATCGACGTCAAGCGCATCGGCTTCGATTAGCTGCAGGTTAGCGGCGGAACTGAATTGCGTCTGAAGTTGTGGCACCAAATCGCGATCAAACTCAATAGCGACTACGCGCCCGGCCCGTTGCAGCAGCTTCGAAGTAAGCGCTCCCCGGCCCGGTCCGATCTCAATGATTGTTTCGCTTGCGTCCGGCGCAACCGCATCAATGATGCGATCGACCGCACTTTGATCGACGAGAAAGTTCTGTCCAAATCGGCGTTTGGGAATTGTCATGGCAGACAGTCCAACGGCGTGCTACGGCAGGTGGTTCTGACTCGGGTAACCGGTAATCTCAATGTCGCGGCCGCGATTTTCCACCTGCAGGTCTTCAAGCTGAAAAGCGTCCGCGATTTTTTCAGCGCCGGCGCCGCCGATTGCTGAAGGCGAATCCTTTCCGCCGATGATCATGGGCGCGATGAAGAAAGTAATCTTGTCGACAAGGCCGGCGTCCAGCAGCAGACCGGCAAGCGTCGCACCGCCTTCGACAAGGACGCTTTGAAACGATCTCCTGCCAAGTTCCTCCAACACATTCTCGAGCGGCTGATCGTGGTTGATCACTTCAACATTATTGGATTGGAGAGTTGCCACCGCCGAGGCGTCAGAGTCGGCACGCGTGAAGACAATGACCGGGGCCTCTGCGGTCGTGCGCGCCAGATGTGAGTTCGAAGTCAGATGCAGGCACTGATCGATGATCACGCGCGCCAGCGGTCGCCGGCGCTTCTGCCCCGAACGATCAGTCAACAACGGATCGTCCGCGCGCACAGTGCCGCCGCCCACCATAATCGCATCGTACTGGTGACGAAGCTGGTGCACGCGCGCGCGCGCCTGCTCTCCCGTTATCCAACGCGAATCGCCCGTGCGGGTGGCAATCTTTCCATCCAGCGACAAAGCCATTTTCAGATGCACAAATGGCCGGCCGGTACGCATAAAGTGAATGTAGGCTTCGTTGAGTCGCGCCGCTGCTTCTGTGCAAACTCCCGTACGCAGATCAATTCCGGCCTCGCGCAAATGTGTGAAGCCACGACCGGAAACTTTCGGATTGGGATCCTCAATCGGCGCCACCACCCGCTTAATCCCGGCCTCAATCAAAGCAGTCGAGCACGGCGGCGTGCGCCCCTGGTGCGCATGCGGCTCAAGCGAGACGTATGCGGTTGCGCCGCGGGCCCGTTCGCCGGCTTGCTCCAACGCAATCGTCTCAGCATGTTTCACGCTCTCGAAAACATAGAAGCCTTCACCCACAATTTCCTGACGGCCGTCGACGATCACGCAACCAACCAGCGGCCCGGGACTGACCTGGCCAGTTCCCTGCGCGGCAAGTTCCAGCGCGCGCCGCATCATGCGCTCATCAAAGTCTGGTGTCTGAAGTTTCGAGTGCGGAGTCAAAGCTCCGTGATTTTGCCCCGTGAGACGGAGCTTTGCCAAGCAGCGAGTAGTTAACCGCGTTTTCGCGAGCGCTTGTCTTCGGGGTGACTGAACTGGGCGTAAGCCACACGGAAAAGCTCAGAGAGGGCCTTGGCGGTTTGCGGCGTCAGATGACGATCCGCCCTTAAGTGAGCTTCGACAATTTCCGGCGTGGACTCGTGCGGATAATAGACAACCGGCTTGGGATCAGTGGTGGCGCGGGCGCCATGATGCATGACTCGCTCAATCGGCATATCAAGCCACGCCGCAAGTCGCGCAATGTTGTCGGCGTCCGGTTTGCCCGTGCCGTTTTCAATGCGCGAGAGGGTTGACGCGGAAACGCCCGTTTCGTCCGCGACATCACGCAAGCTGAGTCCCTGTTCTTCGCGCCGGCGCCGAATGGCGCTGCCGAGCTCGGCGGTATTGACTCCGGTATGGTTTGCCATGGGTCGTAAGCTTACCACCACCCGGTTTTAGCTGCAAGACTCTGTTTTACCGTCGCAACACGTCCGGGCAAAAGAAAGGCGGACCCGGAGGCCCGCCTTCTCATCATGCGTTGGTTGAAACGTTAAGGAGTAGCGCGGGCGCGCATGGCGGCCATCGCCAATTCCTTAGCCCGCGGTACCAGTTCGACGGCTTTCGCAACCTGCGTATCCGTGCGGATCAGGACCTGTTGCGCGGTGACGGTACCGTAAGCCGCGGTGGCCAGGCTTAAACGAATTTGCGTCTCGACGAACGAGCGACTCTTGTCGACCTGTGGCACGAATCCTTTCCAGTTAGGATCTTTGGCTACATAGTCCCGGAACGCCTGAAACAATTCGTTGGAGACCGGGAAGTCGCTCGAACTCATGACATGGTTGAAGTCGATCTCGCGGTCCGCCCGATATTTGTCAAAGCCGGGCACTCGGCCATTCGCGAGCTCGCGCGTAAAGAAGAATATTGGAGTGCGCAGGCGGGCCTGCGCGGCGGTGATGGTATCGGGCGGCACCGACTCGTCCGGAGAAATTCCTCCACCTCCGTAAACAGTACGCCCGGTGTCGGTGCGGCTTGCTGGCCCATTGGGCCGCTGATCGCTGGTTCCTAAAGTGCCGCCGCGATAAATGTAGTTATAAAAGCTTCCGTCCGAATAATCACGCTGAATCAAACGTCCTGACGGCGTGTAGTAATAAGCCGAGGTCAGCGTCAAACCGGTGCTTTCGGGTAGCCGGATTATGCTTTGCACCAGGCCTTTGCCAAAGCTGGTTTGGCCGACGATCAAAGCGCGATCGTGATCCTGCATCGCCCCGGCCACAATCTCTGAGGCTGAAGCAGTAAACGGGTTGATTAAAATAACCAACGGGACTCGATCCGGATCCGCTTTCGTCGAGGTCACGATTCTGTCGTTCAAGCCACTGCGGCCCTTCTGCGTCAGAATCACCTGACCCGCCGGAAGAAAAGTGCGCGCCACCAGAATCGCCTGCTCAAGGAAGCCGCCCGGATTGTTGCGCAGGTCGAGCACCAGCGATGTCATTCCGCGAGAGTGCAAATACTCGAGCGCTGACTCCAGGCCGTCCGAGGTGTCCGCATTGAAGCCGCGCGTCATGTCGATGTAGCCAACGCCCGGGCTAATGAAATAAGCATCGGGAACTGAAGGCTGTGACACTGACTTGCGGATAATCTCAACCTGTTCTGGCTTGCCTGAGGATGCTCGCGTCACTGTGAGCATCACATGCGTGTCCTTAGGCCCGCGAATCTTGTCGCGGACTTCAGCAGACGACCGGTCGTGCATGGAAACACCGTCGACCGCGTCGATGCGGTCACCATAGCGCAGCCCAGCCCGGAAAGCCGGCGAATTCTGAAACGTCGCGGTCACGTACGTATCAACCGAGTTGCCGTTGGCATAGCTCAGGATGGACGCGCCAATGCCGAAGTACTCGCTGCGCTGGTCGGCCTGCATGTCTTCGAATTCTGCGCGGTCTAAATAGGTTGAATGAGGATCTAGTGAACGCAACATGCCGAGGATTGACGACTTGTAGACGTCGTTGTAATCCAGCTTATTGCCGTCGACGTAATGATCTTGAATAACGCTCAAGGCTTCGCTGAAATCTTCACTGATGGCGGCAGTTTTGCTACCGGGCGAAGTAACCCGCGCGCGCCGAGCGGTAGAAGGAGAGCCGGCGGTCTTGCCAGTCGAGGATGTTCCCGAGTTGGACTGCTCGCGCTTTTGACCGAGGACAAAACCCGGCAGGCACAATGCGAAAAGAATTAGCGCGACGAGCGCCCAAGAGAATCTATTCTTCACTGCGGACCTCACAAATCTTTCAGATAAACCCGAAGGGCAAAGAACGTTGGGGAGCCTGGAACCGCACCACCGACGAAAACTGACTCGGCAATCTTAACGGATGCGGATAAATCGGACAAGGTTGCGCTGGTGAATTGTAAAGAATTTCAGGCCGCGTGAAGCAGTGCCGTGCGCATTGCCCCGGCCGACTGCCAACGCTGGCCCGGATCCTTGGCGAGGGCGCGTTCGATTATTTCGGCCACCCGCTCAGGAACCTCGGGCGCCCGTTGGCGCAAAGGCACAATCTGGCCATCGAAAATTGCCCGCACGGTCGCCGCCATGTCTCCGCCCGGCCCCACGTCCAGCGCCGTATCGCCGGCCAGCAGGCTGTACGCCGTCATGCCCAGGGCGTAGATGTCAGAGGTGGGTTTAACGTTTCGGAAATCCTTGATTTGTTCAGGAGGCATGTAAGCGAACGTGCCCGCCATGTCGCCGGCCATGGTGATTCCACTCATGCCTGTTTGGGTGAAGCTCTTGGCCAAACCAAAATCGGTAAGTTTGGCCGTGTATTCAGGTGCGGCGCCCGTCAGGAGTATGTTTGATTCCTTAATGTCACGGTGAATGTAGCCATTTGAGTGGGCATAAGCGAGGGCGTCCAGTGACTGAGCGATCACATTGATGGCTTCGCGATAGGGCAACCGTCCTCCCTGCGAATCAGCCAGCCGGGCCGCATCCGACCCTTCCACATACTCAGTCACCAGATAGACAGCGCCGTTGTGCGTTCCGCTTTCGATGAACCTGACAATATTGGGATGATTGAGCGCGGCGGCCACCTCGATCTCGCGCATGAAGCGTCGCAGCGCCTGATCGGTCACGGCCACCTCAGGCAAAAGAGTCTTGATTGCCACCGCCTGACCAGTCGCGTCGCTCCGCGCCAGCATCACGCAGCCCATTCCGCCGCGGCCGAGCATCTTGATCATTTGATAGCCGGCCACGGGTTGCGGCTGGCGCTTTAATTCTTCCCGGCAGTCTTCACAAATGAAAGTCATCGGCTCGTTAGTCGACGAACCTTCAACGTGTTCGCGCCGGCCGCAGTTGACACACTCAACCGTCAGATCGAGCGGCCTCATCAGGGTCGGGGCATCGGCGTCACTTTGGTTCTGCTCAGCCTGGACATCCACTTCCAGCACCGTTTGCCCACCCTGAACGCGATCGCCGCTTTTAAGGAAAACTTCCTGAACTCGTTGTCCGTTCACAAAGGTGCCGTTGGTCGAACCAAGGTCGCGCAGGAAACAACGCGGCGGCGAAATCTCGAGCAGGCAATGATGACGTGAGAAGAAGCGATCCTCGGGAAGATACAGGTGGGCGTTCTCGCTGCGTCCGATCAGAAAAGTATCGTGCTGATCGAAGGTGAATTCCTGCCCGTTGTACGGGCCAGCCAGGACTCGTAACGTAACTCGCATGCGCTCAGAATCATTTACTGATTTCAAGATCGTCGAAGGCTACTTCGGCGGTATCGCTGGTGTAAAGGCCAACGCGTCCGCGGCGATAGCCTGCGTCGTCTACGATAGACGTCACAAATTGTCCGTTAATGTAAAAGTCGAGTCTCAGGTCGCGAATCCTGACTTCCAACTGATTCGGTGTCGTGCCGGTGCGAATCGCGTTCGATCCTGCCCAGTCAACAAGCTTGGTTTCTGAGCCGGCCTTGTGCTGAATGATCTTGTATTTCGGGTCGGTGCCGGTATAGACGATGAAACCGTAGTCCTCAAGTTGTCCCGACTTCTTCTCGCCGTGTACCAAAAGTCCATAACCGGCGTTAGGCGACTCGCCACTAACGCTGCGCGTGGTGATGCGCACGGTCGCGTTCTCGTCGTAGTAATCGCTGCGGTCGGGCGCGTACATCAGGATGTAGCCCCCCTTGGTCCCGTGCATGTGGTACTCGTCGTCCTCGTACCAAATTTTGCCGTACTGCGATGGTCCCACCCCCCACGACTCAGACGAGAAATCATCTGTAAAGGAAGAAAGAGTCGAGCGGGTGTTGGTGTTCGGGGCGGTGTTTGAGTTTCGATTGCTCCAGCGCGAATTGTTGTTGTTTGAATCGTTGCCCGCCCGATTGTTGTTGTTGTTATTGTTACTGATGCTGGCGAGCGCGATGATTAGAATGAAAACACCGATACCCATGAAGACAAGCACTGCGCCAATTCCCAAGAGCCACGGCCACACGCTGCGTTTTTGCGGAACCGTCGGAGGCATTGGTGACCAGGCCGGAGGCGGCGTTGGCGGCGGTGGGGCCTGGCCCGAACCATAAACCATTGTGGGCTGAGGCGTTGTCTCGCGCGATTGCGGGTATTGAATGGTGGCGCCCGGATCGAAAGATGATGGCGCAGTCGCACTCACCAATGGCGTACCATCATCCAGACAGAAACTCAGAGCGTCATCAGTATATGTGCGGTTACATTGCGGACAGCGCTTCATTATCAGGCCTCGATTCTTAAGAACTCGGTGTGCGCCTCAACGGCAAGGTGCGCCGAATGTCGGGCAAGTCTATACGACAAGAGTAAAAGCACTCAAGCTATAAGTTGATCTTAAGGTGACACGCGCATCTTGCGCGGGACGCCGGTGACTCGATTAGAGCGTGCGGCCACAGCGTCCGCAGAATTTGGTTCCGGAAGGATAGGTGACGCCGCACCCCGGGCAAAGGACTTCAACCGGCCGCGGGGCTGCCCAGGCGATCTGAGATCCGCCAAGAGAGGCGCCGCATCGGCCGCAAAACTTTGTCCCAGCGGGTTGCTCGACTCCGCAACGCGTGCAGCGGGCACTGCCCGGCGCTCCACGCAGACTCGGTTGATTCAGACTGGGCGTGGGCGTAATGCGATAGGAAGGCGCGACAGCGTGCCCGGTCGGGGCCGTGACCATATCAAAACTGGTATTGCCGCACCGCCCGCAGAACTTCGCTCCGGCAGCAAATCGCGACCCGCATTTGGTGCACGAGACAATGCCCGGAGTCTTGATGTCCACGCCGGACACGCTTCCCAAACTGCCGCCTTTTGAAGGCGACAACCCACTCGTAGCGCCTGACTTGAACTGCGCCTGAATGATCTGCTCTTCGGCATCCGAACGAATTTCAATGACGCGCTCGTCGTCGTTGTCTCCCGGATGGGCCACCCGCAGCACATGCTGGCCCGGCGGAATCGAGGTCAGGATCAACCGTCCTGAGCGGCCGACGCTGCCGTGACGCTCGTCGTCGACGTAAACTTCCGCGCCGTGCGGCGCCATCACTACCACGCGCGTTTCGCCTGCCAGCTCTTCATGAATTGAAGCGTTCCCTGCGGCCGCATCGAATTCCATGAACCAGTCGGCAACGGAAGCAGAGCGGCTGTCGGCCTCTTTCTCGAGCGCGTGCATCACCGCTTTTTCCACGGGGCCGGGAATGTCGGAACGAATCGTGCTCAGGGCCGGAGTTTCCTGCGTGAGCTTCTGTGCAAAGATCTGCATGATCTCGCCGGTGAAGGGCGGTCTTCCGGCAAGCATGTGATAAGCGATTGCGCCCAGTGCGTAGACGTCGGCACGCGCATCCAAAGTCGCGCCCGCATGCATCTGTTCCGGAGCCATGTACTCCGGAGTGCCGAGGATGCCGCGCGAAGCAGGCCCACTGCCGGAAGTAGCTCCGGCGAGACTTTGGCTGATGATTTTGGCCAAACCGAAGTCGCCTACCTTGACGATCTCATCGCCGGCAATCGATCCGCCTTCTTTCTTTTTTCGCTGGACG
>DATENS010000177.1:0-17102 GCA_035274925.1 Pyrinomonadaceae bacterium
CGCGTAGCGGGCGGCATAATTTTGGATCATGGTCTCAAGATAATGCCGACTCTTATTCTCAAGACGCGTATGTCGCCCGCTTCGCAGGCTACGAGGATTGACGCTTTCGGAACCCACAGCTGGCGCTGTGGGCTACTGTTATGATCGTCGGCTTCGCCGACTATGAAGCGACCAGTCGCCGCACTCCGAATTATTGCCTCGTCGAGACTTCCCATTTACCGGCTTGATTCAGCACATGGATCTCTTTGGGCTTTCCTTTTTCATCACGGACAAACTTGATCTGCGCCTGGGGAACAGCTTGGAGCGTAAATTCGTCTCGGGACACTCGCACCAGCTTAAGCTTTTGGCCCTGAGGCCGCTGGATGTAAAGCGCGCCTCCCTCAAACGTGATTGTTCTTTCGCCATAGCTGCCCTGATAGTCCTGGCCCTCGGCTTCCGAGATCGCCAGAGGCGCGACTTTCGCCGGCGCCGACCGTTCCAGTTTCATCCGCTTATTCTTTTGATCGAAAGTAAGCGCAAATTCTCTTAAGACTTTGAAGCCAATGTTTGCTTCGTTCGCGATCGCCGGGAAAGTGATCGTGGGCTGCTCGTAAGAAAACTTCCCGAGCTTGATTGTGTCGTTCAAGCGGGCCTCTTTAATTTCGACTTCGTTGTTTACGGTGCGGGCCTGGCCCACCGTAATCGGCGGAGACGATAGCGTAAGCTTCTCGACCAGTTCAGCTGGGATCATGAAACTGCCCACCATGTTGCCGGCGTCCACGTGGGCTCTGACTTTCATCGTTCCAATGTTTAGATCGACAACCGGAATTCTGCGCGGGCTTTCAAATGTGAGAATGTCTGCGCCGTTTGCCGCCGGCAATTCGCCGCGCGCGAGTCTTACCTGTTTGCCGGGGTAATCCAGAGTCAAGAGATAGTCTGTGAAGAGCGCGAAGCCGAGCACTCCATCCACTTTCGGATAATTCGGAGTGAGCAGTCGTTCACGCATCACCGCAGTGGTGTTGTGAAACTCGACGTCGCCCAGGGTGATCAGATCTATGTTCACCGTCTCAAACTCGCGAACGTTTCTGCCCGACGGATCCCCGCCGCGCACCTTTCCGTTCTTGGGAAGCTTTAACTTCTCAGCCAGCGAGATGTCGACGTCGGCCTGCATCCCTCCGCCCGTGTCGATCGCAAAGATGAATGGCCCCTGGCCATTAATCTTGATTTCGATTACGGGCGCCACTCCGCGGAATTGGATCGGTACGGTAGTCAGATTCTGTGCGCTTATTGAAACCGCGCAGGCAAGAAGAACCAGGATCGAAAACATGGCAGTTTTTAAGATACTCATTGGAGTGCCTTTCTTTATCCGGCTTTCGGAAAAACTAGCGGCGGCGGAGGCCACCCAATAACAGGTCAACAATTCTCGCGGTTTGCTGTTCCAGTTCGTCGCGGTCGCCCAATTCGCGGGGACTCAAACTGTAGGGCAGCAGTGAATTGGTAGCGATCAAGAGAGAACGGGCCGTAGCCCCCGCGTCTTTGAAAAAGAGATCCCCGTGGCGGCGTCCTTCTCGTAAGACTCCGCCAATGATTTGTGCTTCTGCTTCGAAGTACCCTCGTCGTCTTTCCAGCAAGGCCGGCCTAATCGCAGCCAGCACATGATTCAGGCTTTCGGTGTAATGCTGCACGCTGTCGAACCGAAACATCACGCGCATCAACAGCATCGAGCGCAACCGGGCCACGGGTGGTTCGCCGTTGGCGGCCACACTTTTCATTTCGCTGGTGAGCCGCTCGATCACGCGATCGATGCGGGAAAGGGCAACATCCTCTTTACTCTTGAAGTGCAGGTACACCGTACCTTTGCCGATGCCCACTTCGCGCGCCAGATCGTCGATGGTCATCTTGCTGTACCCGTAGCGCGCCAAAAGGCTGTCGGCTGCGTCCAGAATCAAATCGCGAATGTCTTCGCGTAAAGCCACCGCTCTCATTTTTTTCGTCTCCTATTTTCGCTTGCCGCACTAGTCGTTTGACCTATGACCAAAAACGGCTTTTGGTCATAACACGCGGAAATGAGCCTTGGGTTCCAAGAATATGAGAAGTTTTTTAGAAAGGTCGAGATTAGGCGAGCATGTTCTCAAGGATCCCGGCCAGTCTCAGCGAGGCTTGGGTAGCCTCTACTGTAGATCCATCTTCGACATTCCAAGTCGCCGACAAGACGGCTTGCGCAAAAGCCCACCTCAGGGTTCTTTCGTAATTGAGTGACAATTGGCTGGTTAATTGCTTGAGGCGCCTTTCGATAACAGGCAGCGAGAGAAACAGCTCGGGACACTGGTACGGGTTGCGCAGCATCGCGCCAATTTCATACTCGAGTTCGCCAATCACGCCTTTGGGATCGATCGCCAGCCAACCGCGCTCGGCATCTGAAAGGATGTTGTAGTGGTGGAGATCTCCATGAAGCAAACGCGGCCGGCTTTGCGACGCACACAAATCCGCAAACACTTGGGCGGCTGACTCAACCTGGTGCCCGGAGATCTGGCGATCATTGCTAAACAGATAACGCTCGAATCCTTTGCCCCAGTCCTCGATAGTCGGGCAACCGTCGGGCGCCTCATGCGGCGACATTGTGGCTATAACCGAGGCCAGAATTTCTGTCGCTTCTTCATCGCGACCTTCAAGCGCCACGTCGGCCAGTGAAGTGGCCGGTTGCACGCGTTCGAGCAGCATCGCGCCCCCGGTGCGTTCATAGACTCGCACCACACCGTGACCGTCAAAGGCAGTAAGAATTGCTCCGGCGTTCCATTCGTCGCCTTCCTTTTTGACCAGCTTAAGGACCAGGCTTTGCCCCGCGCGATTGACGAAACAAATTATGGACGTCTCTGTCTCGAACGAGTCCTCGACAGTCAGTCGCCACTCGCGCGCGTGCTGTTGAATTCGATCGAGCAGATTGGTGGATGGTGTGATGGCTGGCATCAACCCGGAACGCTTTGGAGTGCGCTGACTTGCCAGCGCTTTGAACTTACGAAAGGACAAGCGGCGACAAGTCGCCGCACCCCACAACTTGCTTACTTCTTCGCCGTTGTATGTTTCAAGATCCAGTCAGACATGGTCTTCAACGCCTCTGGCGAAATTGTCTCCGGGATCTCGCCGTACTCCATAATCAGACCGGTCTTGGCGTGCTGGAACATGTGATTCAGCTCGGGCATCGACACGATTAGATAATCTTTGTTGCCGCCCTCTTTCAATGACGCCGCGATTGCATCCAGATTCGCTTTAGCCGCCACTTGCAGATCTTTTTCGCCGTTAATCGCTAACACCGGAATTCGGATCGTCTTAAGGACGGGGCGCGGATCAAATCTCAGGAAGAACCGAAACCACTCGAGCAAGTAAATCTGCTGCCGCTGTGTCTCGATCATTTTCAACAGCGAATCGAGGTTTTTCTTTTGGGTTTCGGTCATCGCCGCGGTTTTGGCGGCGACCAGGTCCTGAATTTTCTTTCCGGCCACGGCGGTTGTGTCTCTGCTTTTCAAGACTGCGAATATCGCGGTGAATATTTCGCGCGCAAGCCGCAGGCTGTCTTCGTCAAATCCCTGCGCCTTTAACAACATGTCGTTCTGAATCAGGATTTCCTCGTCACCGGGCAGTCCGGGGCCGGCCATCAACACAATGAACGAAATATCTTTGGACCTGACGGCGGCCATCGGCGCGATCATGCCGCCCTCGCTGTGACCAATCAGACCAATCTGGCGCGGATTGATCTCCTTGCGAGTCTTGAGGTACTCGACGCCGGTAAGCACGTCGCCCACAAAGTTTTCGGTGGTGAAGTTTGGCGCGCCCTGAGAAGTCCCGCCCATGCCGCGGTCGTCGACGCGCAGCACCGCAATCCCCAGACGCGTCAGGTGATCGGCCAGCACCAGAAACGGACGATGGCCCGCGACCGTTTCGTTTCGATCCTGAGATCCGGAACCCGTAATTAGCAGCACGGCGGGAAATGGCCCGCCGGTGCGCGGCATAGTCAGCGTGCCGGTGATCTTCACGGCATCGATTTTGTTTTCGTAGCTGACGTCTTCTTCGAGATAGGGGTAGGGCTTCTTCGGGTCCTGAGGCCGGTTGAGCTCGGCAACTTTGTCGGTCCGCTTAAATGTGACCGGAAACGTAGCCGGCCCTTGCTTGAGTGTTCCCGATATTTCCTCGCCGGTGGGATTCAAAGTCCCTTCATAGTTGAGCCCGAGGGCCTTTGCCTCAAAACGAAATGTCTCGCCCTGCAGACTAATCGAATCTATCGAGAGGTCGCTGGCGCCCTGATCGGGCACATCCAGTTTCGCGCTGAGAGCGCCGGCCGCGTCCTGCGTGACTCTGAGAATCATCCGCAGCTTCAGGCCCTGCACTTCGAGAATTCCAACCCAGATACCGTCCATGCGTTTTTGCGCGGGGCTGGTCTGCTGGACGAGAGCAGGTTGCGCGGATGCGGCATCCGCGAGTGTTCGCGAAATATTTCCGGCGGCGACAAAAATACCCGCGATGAAGAAGGCGGCAAAGATGACGGGCTTAATTAGATTTGTTACTCGCACGCGTTGCTCCTGTTTGAATCCAAGATGGCGGCAGATTACACAGATTTTACGGGAGAGCAAAGCTGGATAGTCGGAATGAGTTGTTGCGAAGCGACGATTTGAATTTAGCCTCGACTTTCAAGCTCGGCAAGTTGTGATGTTCACCATGCACAGCTCTCTTGTCGCATCCTGTTAATTCTGACAGTACGAAGGGTTTGCCGGCGATTCTAGTATCGGCTGGAGACTTAATTTTCGAGAAGGCTACATCCGTACTGCGCAGTCGAACTTTCGATTCCCAATCGTCAAATCAGTAGCTTCCGAAAGGAGTAAGAGCGTGAAGATCGTTTTTTCATGTTTCGTTCTGGTTTTGGTTCTTGCCGCGGCAAACGTGAGCGCCTTTGCCCAAAAGGAAACAGCTACCGGGGTCGAGGTTGAGAAGGACCTGGCGTTGCTTCGCCGTGACATCCGCGCGGACAAGAAGCAGCTAATCGCGATGAATTTGACGCTGACGGAAACTGAAGCAACCAAATTCTGGCCGGTCTATGATCAATACGTTGCTGAGATGACCAAAAACAATGACGAGTTCTACGGCCTCATTAAAGACTATGCCGCAAATCAAAAGGTCATGACCGAAGCTCAGGCCAGCGCGATGATCAAGCGTTGGGCAGAAGTTCAGATTGAACAGGCGAGGACACGGCAGAAATTCATTCCGCTTATGGAAAAGGCCATCCCCGCGAGAAAGACGGCGCTGTTTTTCCAAATCGACCGCCGTCTCTACGCACTGCTCGATCTGCAAGTGGCCGCACAGATTCCGTTGATTATTCAGTAGGAGTGGAATTTGGAGTGCGCTGATTTGTCAGCCTTTTGGATTTACGAAATGAAAAGCGGCGACAAGTCGCCGCACTCCAAAAACAATTCAGCCGTCCGTTCACCAACTCGGATTGTTTCTACCTGAGCTAGAAATAAACGGCCTTCGACCGGAAATCATTCTTTCGCTTTCTCGCACCTGGGGAATGGAAACGTCAAATCGAGGTTGTAAAGATTCTTTTCCGCGACGACTGTTATCACGTTGGTTTTGATGGTCAAATGATCATTGCCGCTCTCTTTGATTAGTCTGTCAAGCTTCGGGCAATTTACGTATTCACCCTTATAGATCCAATCCTCAGCAAACAATTGGCCTTTCAAATTCTTCAGAATGTTCAACGAAAAGTGCCCGGCCGAATCCGTTTTTCCGCGAGCGTCACCATCAATGCCTTCGACCTTCTCCGCTTCGAACTCGACCCACTCTTCGGCAACCGGTTTACCATCGGAGTATTTGAGAACACCTTCAACGACAATCCGATCCTCTAACTTCGGCACCACGATATTTATGTCGTTTACGACTCCGCCCGGACCGATGGTGACGATAGCCGCACGTGCTCGTTCCGATACGCCTGGATAGTAAAGAGTCTTGAATGGCTCCCTAGCGCTGAGCTTTCCATCATTATTCGCAACTACTATATATTCTCCGGTTGGAACTTCCGTAATTTCGAACTGTCCCTCCTCGTCGGTGCAGTCGAAAGGTCCGAAACCGTCTTTCTGGTCTGGCCTCCAGAGATAGACGCAGACACCGTACATGGGTTTGCCAGTTGGGTCAGAGACTTTGCCTCGGACTGCATTGTCAATCTCGAAACCGATATTGACGCTGGCGTGCTTTTTTGGTTCCAGAACAATTGGTATTTTTTTGAGCGACTTTGACTCGGCCTCGTCCTCATCAGTTGAAGCCACGCTCGGGGAATAGCGCAGCACGAATCTATCCAATTTATAACCCGTAGGTATTTCAGGTTCGACTAGATATTTACCTGGAGGTAGGTCGTAGATCTCAAACACACCATGACTGTCAGTCTTAAGCTCGTAGGTCTTTTTCGATCCGATGATTTTGACGAGCTTGTTTTCAACCTCCATTTCCGGATTGCGCCAGCCACCGCCAACCGAGCCTGAGATTCGAGTTTTTCCGCGCAGCTTTGACATGTTCTCGAGGTACAGCAAATCCTCAGTTGCGTACTCCACACCAGTGGAACGGCCGCACGTTACCGCGTACCACCAGTCACCCTCATTGAATGGCAAAAAACTTCTATCGGAATCTTTTTTCGGCGCGTCGAGGTAAAAAAGAAATTGATCGCCGACCCACTTCTCGTTGAACGTCCAAATGCAATCGGCGCCGCCGCCCTGACCGAAGACAATTTGATCGCTTATTTTCAGATTTCCTTTGAACACCTTTTCTACAACCATCGTGGCCGAGCGAACGCCATCGACATAATGCCGCTCTTCGGTGTTTGCAACCTTTTCGACGGACAAGAGTCGAGTGATAACAACCACATCAGAACCGTCATACGAATCAAGCACCGTCGGCCGGCGGCCACAGGAACAGGCGTTTGCGACATTGCTTGATGCGAAAAGAAAAATGGTGAGCGGGAGTAAAAATCTAAGCATCCGGAAGAGCATTTCTGATCGCTCCTTGTAATGGATTTAGGTTCGCCTACCTAATTAGAGTTCACACTCAGGGAAAAGTTTCCTTTGTTAGACTTTTGCGTAAACCTCTGCACCCTGCTCAAGAAACTCCCGGCTTTTCTCCTTCATCCCCACACCCAACGCTGCCGCTTCATCGATCTCTTTCTGCGCCGCGTACTCGCGCACGTCCTGCGTGATCTTCATCGAACAGAAGTGTGGGCCGCACATGGAACAGAAATGCGCGAGCTTGGCGCCTTCCTGCGGCAGGGTTTCGTCGTGATACTCGCGCGCGACTTCGGGATCGAGCGAGAGGTTGAATTGATCTTCCCATCGGAATTCGAAACGGGCTTTCGATAAAGCATTATCGCGGTATTGCGCGCCGGGATGGCCTTTCGCCAGGTCGGCAGCGTGCGCCGCGAGTTTGTAGGCGATCACTCCATCTTTGACGTCCTTCTTATTGGGCAGCCCGAGATGTTCTTTCGGCGTGACGTAGCAAAGCATCGCCGTGCCGTACCAGCCAATCATGGCCGCACCTATGGCGGAGGTTATGTGGTCATAGCCGGGGGCGATGTCAGTTGTAAGCGGGCCGAGCGTGTAAAACGGCGCTTCGTGGCAGGTCTCGAGCTGGCGGTCCATGTTCTCTTTGATCAAGTGCATCGGCACGTGACCCGGACCCTCGATCATCACCTGGCAGTCGTACTCCCGGGCAATCTTTGTGAGCTCGCCCAAGGTTTCGAGCTCAGCAAACTGCGCCTCGTCATTCGCATCGGCAATCGAGCCGGGACGCAGACCATCGCCCAGGCTAAACGAAACGTCGTAGGCCGCCATGATTTCGCAGATGTCGCGAAAGCGCGTGTAAAGAAAACTCTCTTCATGATGAGCGAGACACCACTTAGCCATAATCGAACCGCCGCGGCTCACGATCCCGGTGGTCCTCTTCGCGGTCATCGGAATATATGGAAGCCGCACGCCGGCGTGAATCGTGAAATAGTCGACGCCCTGCTCGGCTTGTTCGACGAGAGTGTCGCGGAAGATCTCCCACGTCAGCTCTTCAGCCTTGCCGCCGACTTTTTCCAACGCCTGATAGATCGGCACCGTGCCGATGGGCACCGGCGAGTTGCGGATGATCCATTCGCGCGTGGCGTGAATGTTCTTACCTGTCGACAAATCCATGACAGTGTCCGAACCACACTTAATGCTCCAGCGCATCTTCTCTACTTCGTCGTCAATGGAAGAGAGGACGGCGGAGTTGCCGATGTTCGCGTTGATCTTCACCAGAAAGTTGCGGCCAATGATCATCGGCTCGGATTCCGGATGATTGATGTTCGCGGGAATGATGGCGCGGCCGCGGGCGACCTCGTCGCGGACGAATTCGGGCGTGACGAATTCAGGAGTATTAGCTCCGAATGATTGGCCCTTGTGCTGATGATTGAGTGAGGAGCGATCGTTGTTCGACAAACTTAAGTTTGTCGTACGGCCCAGGTTCTCACGAATGGCAATGAATTCCATTTCAGGCGTGATGATGCCGCGCTTAGCGTAATGCATCTGGGTCACGCACGCACCCGGCTTTGCCCGCAGTGGCGTGCGCCGCAATGCCGGAAAGTCCTCAAGCCGGCCTTTCTCTTTTGTTCGCGCATTGTTAGCGGCGTCGAAAGTCAGATATCCATCATCGATTGGTTGCACCGCGCGGCCTTCATAACTTTCCGTGTCGCCGCGCGAGGCGATCCAGTCGCGCCGCAGCGCCGGCAAACCGTTGCGCACATCTGTCTCGTGAGACGGATCGCCGTACGGTCCGCTCGTGTCGTAAACACGCACGGGCGGATTCTCTTCCAACTCGTTCCGGAAATTGCGCGTCGGATTTTGCTCTATTTCCCGAAACGGCACGCGCACGCCGGGTTGCGTGCCGGCGATGTAGATGCGGCGCGAGTTGGGAAGTTGGGTCTTCAATCCGGTCGCTATCGCTTCCGGTTCTGACATTGGTTTGATTGCGGCACTCATGATGGCTCCTTTTGGACTCGTTCCCCTCTCCCTTTGGGAGAGGGGGCTAGCCGCCTTCGGCGTAAAACAAAAAACCGTTCCATCAAAAAGAGACAGAACGGTCACGGATAACTGTTTCTCCCTTCGACGGTCCTAACCGTATCAGGTTCTAGGGGTCTCCGAACATTGCCGATTTGCAATTGCCAATTGCCGAATGGCTGCACCCTCAAATCGGCAATCGAAAATTGGCAATCGGCATTGGTTTCAGACTCTCAGCCTCAGTCCCGCCGACCTCGGCTCCCCCGAAACGTATTTGATTGTCAATCCATTTTGGATTCTAGGACCGTTATCAGAGACATGCAACCAAACGCGGTTAGAATCGCTGATCGAGTTCGGACTGGAGCGCAAGCGTCCTCGCTTGCACCTCATTGTTAACGGGCGTCTTCAAGTCGAGCCGGATCTCTATATTGTCAGCAACCGAGACGGTTGCGCTCCAGTCAATCGCCCCGATACGCGTCCCAGCCTCCAAATTTACTTCGATTTGACGAACTAATTTCGCTTTCTATAATCCACCACATGTCGAACGAAGTCTTTGAAGTTCAGCGGCTCTATCCGCAAATTTATCTGGCCTGCCACAACGATCATATTCGCGCGGCTTCGACCGGTTGGCGGCTGTCTTCGCAGGATTCGTCGCTGCTCGTGCATCTCGATCAGACGACGGGAACCAGGCCCAGCGCCCTTGCCAAACATCTGGGCGTCGCGCCCTCAACCCTGTCGGCGACAATTTCGCGTCTGGAAAAACTCGGATACGTTTCGAACCAGCCGGCCGAGAAGGACAAGCGCCAACGCGAACTGAGACTTACTGAGCGAGGCAGCGAGGCAATTGCCGCCACTTCCGTATTAAATGCCGAACGCGTGCGCGAGCTGATCGCTAAACTGACACCCGCGGAGCGAAAGGCGGCGGTGCGCGGACTCGGCTTGCTGGCCCGCGCCGCCCGCGAAATCAAGGAGGCGTCATGAAAACGGTCCTGATCATCGTAGTGAGTGTGATTGCCGCCATCGGCCTGGTGGTCCTGGTGATTTCCTTAATTGGCTGGCGGCTGCCAAAGGAGCATTCTGCTTCCCGCTCAGTGCTGATTCATAAAACGCCTGATAGCGTCTATGCCGTCGCGCGCGATTTTGCGTCTATGCCAAAGTGGCGTTCCGACGTGAGCGAGGTGCAGGTGACGAAAGGCGCGGACGGCCGCGTGCATTTTCGTGAAGACGGTAGCAACGGCCCGGTAAATTACGAACTCGAGGAAGATGTTGCGGGACAGCGCATGGTTACGCGGATCACCGACACTGACCTTGGTTACTCAGGCAAATGGACCTACGTCTTCACACCGGAAGGGCCCAACACCCGGGTAACGATCACAGAGGATGGCGTGGTTACAAACGTGATCTTTCGTTTTCTCTCGGGTTATGCGTTTGGGCATACAGCGACTATGGACACGTATCTCAAATCGCTCGGCAAGCATTTCGGCGAAACGGTCAAGCCGGAATAACGATGGCGTCCGGTTGGGCAGAGTCGAATTTTAACTTCACGGATCCTTTGCGTCTTTGCGTGAAAATGCCCTTTTGCAACATGTTGGTTCACGCAAAGGCGCAAAGACGCAAAGAAACGCAAAGTAGGCCGCCTGCTTCAATCGTCACCGCTCCCGGTTCTGACTTCATCGCAGTATAATCCCGCTGTCTTATCACACCGGAAAAACTTCGGAGACAACTCATGCTCAACCGACGCGCTGTAGCTATCGGCCTGATTGCGACACTGCTGTGCCTGCCCGTCCTCGCTCAATCGCAAAGCGACAAAGATTTGCTGGAACGGATCCGGCGCGAAGAGGCGACCAATTCGCAGATCATGAAAACCATGCACATGCTCAGCGATGTTTATGGGCCGCGGCTCACGGGCTCGCCCAATCACAAAGCGGCGGCCGAGTGGGCCATCAAGCAGATGACGGCGTGGGGATTTTCCAATGCGCATCTTGAGCCGTGGGATTTCAAACATCCGGGCTGGCTGAACCAGCGACTGACAGCGCACGTGATCGCGCCGGTGAAAGATGCACTTACCTGTGAGGTGCTGGCCTGGACGCCGAGCACACGCGGATTGGTGCGCGCACCAGCGTATCAGCTGATTCTGCCGACGCGCCCAAGCCAGGAACAGCTGACGGCGTTCTTTCAGACTCAAAAAGCAAAAGTGCGCGGGCACATCGTACTGGTTGGAAAGCAGACTATTGTGCCGGTGAATTTCAGTCCCTCGCCCAAGCGGAGCGATGATAAGTCCATCGAAGACCGGTTTGGTCCAAACCCCCGGCCGTTTTCCGTTCCCAGCCCTTCGCCCACGCCGACGCCCGCAACCAACGCGCCGAAGCCCCTGACGAACACGCAAGTCCGTGAACAACTCGACGCGTTTTTAAAGAACAACGGCGCGCTGATTCGCGTGAATGATGCCGGCAGAGAGTTTCGACAGATCCGCGCCTTTAACAATCAGACTTTTGATGTCGCCAAAGTTATCCCCACCGTCGTGATGAGCAATGAAGACTATGGCCGCATCACGCGCATTCTCGACGATGGAAGTCCCGTAACGCTGGAATTCAACATCGTCAACCGCGTCTATCCGGAAGGCAAGACTTCCTACAACGCGGTCGCGGAAATTCCCGGCACTGATAAAGCAGACGAGGTAATCATGCTGGGCGGTCACCTTGATTCATGGCACGCCGCGACCGGCGCGACCGACAATGCGATCGGCTGCGCGATCATGATGGAAGCCGCGCGCATCCTGAAAGCACTGGGGGTAAGACCGCGTCGCACCGTTCGGGTCGCGTTGTGGAGCGGCGAGGAGCAGGGACTGTTGGGTTCGCAGGCCTATGTGAAAGAACACTTCGGGTCTTTTGAAGATCCGAAACCCGGCTATGAAAAGTTTGGCGGCTATTTCAATATCGATTCCGGAACCGGCCGAGTGCGTGGCGTCAGCGTGTTTGGTCCTACGGAAAGTGCGAACATCATGCGCGACATCCTAAAGCCTCTCAAAGACGATGGCGTCGTGGGCGCAGTCGCTTCGCGCAGCCGCGGGCTGGGCGGCTCAGACAATACGTCTTTTAGTAATGCCGGACTGCCGGGCATCGGCATGGCCCAGGATCCAATCGAATATTTCACGCACACCTGGCACACCAACCTGGATACCTACGAACGAATCGTAGAAGACGATGTGAAGAAAGCCGCGGTGGCGACCGCGTGGTCTGTCTATCAACTGGCGATGCGCGACGACCTGCTTCCGCGATTCAAAAAAGAAGAGATGCCAAAGCCTCCGCCTCCGTCCGCGACCGAAGCAACGGCTAAGCCGGAAAAGAAACCGGCCGCGCGGCCAAGACGGCCGAGAAGAGGTCAGAACCGGGAGCGGTAGCGACCGGGTTATTCTCATTAGCCCTCACTTTAGCGAGGCGAAAAGAAGTCAGGTACAAATCTCTCACGCCGTTTCAACGGCTTTATTGAAAACCGTTTAAAACGGTTTCGGTATTGTGATTGGGATGAGGTGTCACCTCGCTAAAGCAAGGTGCTAATGAAATCGAAAAGCCTGCGTTACTGCGACAGGCCGGCAGCTTGTCGAACGGCCCGCTGAAAATATTTGTGCGCCTGCCGCCAGTAAATCGCCACAGTGTAGGGCGTGTTGGCAAGGAGGAACGCCTCGGACGGCGTGCGGTTTGTTTCCGGCGTTAACGATGAAACATTAACAACGCGTGGCTGATAGACTTGTTGCCACCAAAAAGCGCCATCGCGATACGAGGCAAGTGCATTACGCATTTCGTTCTTTAGCTTGCCGTCGGATAACGACGACGATATTGATTCGATTTCGCGGCTCGCTTCCTGCAAATGGCTTTTGAACTCAGCTAACGAAACTCTCGCCAGTTTTCCGCTCTCTTCAAACTCTCCGAGCGAGCGATACACAATCACGTCATCGTCAAGCCGCTTTAACAGGAGTAAGCCCCTGGTGGCCAACACCTGATCGGCAGTTCCTTCATTTGCTAATTCAGCGTTTGCGCGATCGACGCGGGCAAATGTCTGGCCATGCGCGAGAGCACACATGAAGCAGAGAATGAGAAGGGCAAGAGAGGAGCGATACATTTGGACTTCAGTGGTGTCAGAACCGGGAGCGTTAGCGACCGGCCCCTCGCTCTCGCTCGGGGTACTGACACGTTGTTTCCGTTGCATGACTAATAAACTCGCAATATGATTCGCCTTCCGGCAATCGTTACAGAACCGCGAGTGGTAGCGAGCGGATCAGAAAATCAAGTTGTGACTGAAGCTCGCTCTGCAAACCCGAGGTAAACAAAAATGAATCGTCCACTTGAAACTGAATTCGCACCTTATTACGGCAGCTACATTGGGTACGTGGCCGAGGATGAGATTCTGCCGGTAATGCGTTCACAAATAGACGAGCTCGATCTGCTCCTCGATCGAGTCGCGCCTGAGCAGGAAACCTATCGTTATGCCGAAGACAAGTGGAGCATTCGCGAAATCGTTGGTCATTTGATCGACGGCGAACGCGTATTTGGCTATCGCTCGCTGTGCATCGCCCGCGGGGAAAATCAGGACCTGCCCGGTTTTGATCAAGACGAGTACATGCTCACTGCGCCATACGATCGAGTAGACCTTGAAGATCTGCTGAGCGAGTTCCGTTTGGTGCGTCTCTCAAACATCGCCATGATGCGCAACTTCGATGAAACAGCATGGACCCGGATGGGTATGGCAAACGGCGCGCCAGTTTCAGTTCGCGCATTGGCGTTCATAATGGCCGGGCACGTGCGCCATCACATGGGAGTTTTGCGCCAACGGTACCAAATCGCCCCGGCAAGCTGACCCAGATGAAAACTCTCGGCAAATTATTCGCGGTGCCGGCAATCGTGGCAGCAAGCTTCAATTTGGCCTTGGGCCAAACGGCGGTCCGTGACTATCGTCGGTTGCATGAACGAGAAATCCTCTCGGAATTTACTCAACTACTTTCACTTCCAAACATCGCTTCTGATCGCGCAAACATTCGACGAAATTCTCAGTTGATTGTGGAGATGATGCAGCGCCGCGGATTGAATCCGCGATTGCTGGAAACCAAATCCGGCGAGAGCCCGCCCGCGGTGTACGGTGAATGGAAAGTGCCGGGCGCCACACGCTCGGTGATCTTTTATGCGCACTATGACGGTCAGCCCGTCGATCCGAAACAATGGACGGCGTCACCGCCGTTCGAGCCAACCTGGCGATCGGCAGCCGCGGATTCGGGAGGAACCACTGTTACTCTTCCTGCGACCGGCGAGATCAATCCTGAATGGCGCCTGTACGCGCGCTCGGCTTCGGATGACAAAGCCGGGGTGATGGCGATTCTCACTGCGTTCGACGCGTTGCGGGCGCTGAATCGCACGCCGTCTCTCAACCTCAAATTCATTTTCGAAGGCGAGGAAGAGGCGGGCTCGCCGCATCTCGGAGAGATCATCGACCTGAACAAGGATCTGCTCGCCGCCGACGCCTGGATCATCTGTGATGGTCCCGTGCACCAATCGGGACGGAAGCAGGCGGTGTTCGGCGTGCGCGGTGACGTGAATGTCGACGTGACTGTGTACGGAGCGAAGCGTCCGTTACACAGCGGGCACTACGGCAACTGGGCGCCGAATCCAGGCATGCTGCTCGCGCGACTCCTGGCTTCGATGAAAGACGAAACCGGGCACGTAACCATCAAGGGTTGGTACGACGGCGTCGAACCACTGGGACCGGAAGAAAAGCGAGCCATCGCTGAGGCGCCTGCTTATGATGACGAACTAAAATCGCAGCTCGGTCTCGCGCGCACCGAAGGAAACGGTAAGAGCCTGCTGGAGCTCATCAATGAACCGTCACTCAATATTAATGGCTTCAGCACCGGCGACGTGGGTGCGCTGGCGCGCAACGTAATTCCGACGACGGCGAGCGCGGTGCTCGATCTGCGTTTGGTAAAAGGCAACAGTCAACACCGGCAAGTGCAGCGGCTCGTCGATCACATCGGGCAGCAAGGCTTCTATGTGATCGATCGCGAACCGACTGACGCCGAAAGAAAACAGTACGCGCTGATTGCGCGGGTGAATAAACGTTCGGGTGGTTACAATGCCGAGCGCACGCGCATGGATCTGCCGATCTCGCAGGCGGTGATCGAAGCAGTGCAATCGACTTCCAAAGATCCGATTGTGAAGCTGCCCACCGCCGGAGGAAGCTTGCCGTTATCGATCATCACTGAGCGGCTGCAGACCGTGACGATCACGGTGCCAATCGCCAATTACGACAACAACCAGCACGCGGAAAACGAAAACTTGCGTCTGCAAAACCTTTGGGACGGCATCGAGACGCTCGCGGCAGTGATGTTGATGAAACCGAAGTTTTGATTTGGAGTGCGCCGGCAAAGCGGAGCGACGACGGCGCTTTGGATTTTGAAAACGTTTGAAGAATGGAAAGCGGTGTCGCGCTCCGCTTGCCACCGCGTCGACGACGCTTTGGTTTGAACTTGAGAACCCTGTGCGATAAATCCAAAGCGGTGTCGCGCTACGCTTGCCACCGCACTCCAAAAGGGGAGCGTCTAACGAATGAAGACCCGATTCCTGTTGATGATTTCAATCCTGACGTTGATTCTCGTCGCGTTAACTGGGGCGTTTGCGCAGCACGGCGGCAAAGCCGAACCCGGTCGAATTGAATTCAAACGCGGCGCCAGCAGCACAACGATCAGCGGTACAGTCCGCAACTCGGAAGAGGCCGAATACGTTGTGGCGGCGCGGCAAGGGCAAAAGCTTGTCATCAAACTCACGTCGGTCCCGGCAAAGTCAACGGTCTTTCAGATTCTCGGTCCTGACAACGACACACTCGGCCTCGAGTTCGACGCGAATTTCAGTTACTCAGGAGTGCTGCCCACTAGCGGCGATTACTTCATCAGTGTGAAGCGGCCGACCACATCGAAGGGCAGATCGAGATACCGGATGACGATTACGATCAGGTAATGAGTGTCAGTACCACCTGCGTCAGCGGGTGATAACTCTTGTCAGTACCACCTGCGTTAGCGGGTGGGTAAACTGATGCCGCAGTTCATGGTGAATTAAGAGATCAACCGCCCGCTACCGCAGGCGGTTCTGACAAGACTCCATGCGAAAGATCATCGTTTCAATTGCCACCAGTGCCGACGGTTTCATCGCGCGCAAGGATGGCGGCATCGATTGGCTGGAGCGCCCGCGGCCGAAGGGCAACTACGGCATGGGCGACTTCTGGAAATCAATCGATACCATTTTGTGGGGCCGCAAAACCTACGACCTGGTTCTGAAATTTGAAAAAGAAGGCAAGGGCAGCCCGGACATGTGGAGCGGCGTTAAGAACTACGCTTTTTCGCGACACCCGCCGCGAAAAATCATACCCGGTTTTGAATTCGTCAAAGAGCCCATCAAAAAATTTGCCCAGCGCCTGCGTAAACAGAAAGGCAAGAACATCTGGATGATGGGCGGCGGCGGCCTCATCGCCTCGTTTCTGGACGCCGGCGAGATCGATGAGTTCATCATTCATGTGATCCCGGTCTACATCGGCGAAGGCATTCCGCTCATCGCGCCGCGCCAGCGCACGGTGCGGCTGAAAACATTATCTGTGAAAAAGTATCCGGATGGCGTTATTCGGCTGCACTATGCGGTAAAGAAACGTAAGACATAGTCCAGAGATTTCACAGATGGCAGACAAATCAGTTTAGAGGCGGGCTACTGCCCGCCAGTCTTCGTCCGGTCGCCGTCGCTGCACCGTCTTCGTCCCGTAGGGATTGTTTATAGAAATCGATTCCAAACTGACAAAGCCCGCGAAGCGAGCCGCATAACACCGCGATGTTATGTCCCCCTCCGGGGCTCCGGTTTACATTGGAATCAGGTTACCCACAGCTTGCGCTGTGGGCTACGGATATGTCGTTGGCTTCGCCAACTGGTTGAGCCTGACCCACGCGCGCGTAAGTGCTGACCCAATCTGCGTAATCTGCGGATAGTTACGCCTCAGCCGGCTTCAACTTCTTGGCAGGTTTTTTCTTCTTCACGCCCTTTTCAT
>DATENS010000178.1:0-3503 GCA_035274925.1 Pyrinomonadaceae bacterium
TGGCAAGTAAGGCATGTCTTCTTCCGGCAGGATGCGAGCAATCACGCCCTTGTTGCCGTGCCGGCCGGCCATCTTGTCGCCCACTGAAAGCTTGCGCTTCATGGCGATGAAGACCTTGACCATCTTGATCACACCGGGAGCGAGTTCATCGCCCTGGCGCAGCTTGGCGATCTTCTCTTCGTAAATGTCGGACAGGATTTTGACCTGGCGTTCAGTGCGATCTTCGTACTCCTTGATCTCAGCTCCGACATCGACACGCGACGAAGCCATTTGAACTTTTCGCAGCACCTTCGCTTCGATGCCCTCGAGCATTTCACGAGTGATAGCCACGCCCTTAGGAATGACTGCCTCGCGATTAACTGTCAGATCAGCAGACAGCTTGCGGCCTTCGAGCAGTTCGTAAATGCGCTGATCGCGTTGCTCATGAAGAATGCGGATCTCGTCCTCAAGATCGCGTCGCAGCCGATCTTCTTCTTCCTGTTCGATCATCAGCGAGCGCTGATCTTTTTCCTGTCCCTTGCGGGTGAAGACCTGAACATCGACGACTGTTCCGTCGATGCCTGGAGGCGAAACAAGCGAAGCATCTTTAACGTCGCCGGCTTTTTCACCAAAGATAGCGCGAAGCAATTTTTCTTCAGCAGTCAGTTGCGTTTCGCCTTTCGGCGTAACCTTGCCGACCAGAATCGAACCGGGTTTCACCTGCGCCCCGATGCGGATGATGCCGCTCTCGTCCAGATCGCGCAGCATGTTCTCGCCGACGTTTGGAATGTCGCGCGTGATTTCTTCCGGACCCAGCTTAGTGTCGCGGGCCTCGATTTCGAGCTCTTCAATGTGAATGGAAGTGTAATAGTCTTCTTTTACCAACCGCTCAGAC
Organism: Pyrinomonadaceae bacterium; assembly: GCA_035274925.1. Lineage (GTDB taxonomy): Bacteria > Acidobacteriota > Blastocatellia > Pyrinomonadales > Pyrinomonadaceae > UBA11740. The sequence continues at coordinate 875 of DATENS010000178.1, forward strand.
ACGAGGATCGCGTCTTCAAAGTTGTAACCGCGCCAAGGCATGAATGCCACCAGGACGTTTCGGCCAAGGGCAAGCTCGCCGCGATCGGTACATGGACCATCGGCAATAACCTGACCCTTTTGCACCCGCTCACCTTCGTGAACGATCGGCCGTTGGTTGATGCAGGTATTCTGATTGGATCGCTTGAATTTGATCAGCGTGTAGATGTCCGCCGTCACTTCGCGCGAAATCGTGCCGTCAACGTGGTGATCGGCTTTAATGATCAAGCGTTCCGAGTCGACGTAATCAACCACCCCGTCACGACGGGCAACGACGACCGCGCCTGAGTCGCGCGCGGTAGTCTTCTCCATTCCGGTCCCGATGTAAGGCGCTTCGGCGCGCAGCAATGGCACTGACTGCCGTTGCATGTTCGAACCCATCAAGGCGCGGTTAGCGTCGTCGTTTTCCAGGAACGGAATCAGCGAAGCTGCGACTGAGACCAGTTGTTTCGGCGACACGTCAACGTACTCAATGTCTTTGCGCAGCGCGAGAATGAACTCGCCGGCTTTGCGCGCTGCGTTGCGTTCATTAACGATGTTGCCGTCTTCATCAAGCTCGATGTTGGCCTGCCCAACCACGTGCTTGTCCTCTTCCCACGCCGTTAAGTAAAACGGCCAGGGTTCGAACTCAGCTTTGCGTCCGCCGCCGGTGATTTTGCGATTCGCCTTTTCGACTTCTTCAAGCGGAATGTGTTCGCCGGGCTTCAACTTCGTGTCGCCGCCATTGGAGATGCGCACGTATTCGACCACCCGGCCGTCGATGACTTTGCGATACGGCGCTTCAATAAAGCCGAATTCGTTGATACGCGCGAAGCACGACAGACTTGAAATCAAGCCGATGTTCGGACCCTCAGGCGTTTCAATCGGACAGATGCGGCCGTAGTGAGTCGGATGCACGTCGCGCACTTCGAATCCGGCGCGCTCACGTGACAGACCACCCGGTCCCAGCGCCGACAAACGGCGCTTGTGCGTGATTTCCGAAAGCGGGTTGGTCTGGTCCATGAACTGGGAAAGCTGGCTGGAACCAAAGAACTCGCGCACCGCTGCCGTAACCGGCTTGGCATTGATCAGATCGCGCGGCATGGTCGTCTGCATTTCCTGATGGATCGACATCTTTTCCTTGATGGCGCGTTCCATTCTCTCGAGTCCGATGCGGAATTGGTTCTCGAGCAGCTCGCCCACGGCGCGGACGCGACGATTGCCGAGGTGATCGATGTCATCCGCCTGGTATTCCGACGGGTTCTTGCGCATCTTCAAAACATACGCCACCACATCGTAAAAATCTTTTGCCGACAACAACGGATCATTAATGCGGTCGCGTTCGGGCTTGCCCATTTTGATGTTGAACTTCAGGCGGCCGACGCGCGAAAAATCGAACTTGCGCGGATCGAAAAACATCGCTTCGAGCAGCTTGTAAGCGGTTTGCACTGTCGGCGGATCGCCCGGACGCATCTTGCGGTAAATCTCGAGCAGCGCGTCCACCGGTTTGGTAATGACGTCTTTCTTTAGTGTTTGAGAAAGAATCGAGCCGATGTCGTCACGTTCCGGAAAAAAGACCGAGAAGCTGTCGATGCCGCCTTCAACGATCTCCTGCAGCTTCGCCGCATTGATTTCGTTGTTGGCTTCGAGAATGACTTCGCCGCTCTCTTTATTGACGATATCGGCGACGGCGTAGGCGCCCTCGAACTGGGACGCTTCCATTTCGACTTCGCCAATGTTTGCCTTGCGCAAAGCATCCAGTGCAGCCGTCGTAACCTTTTTACCTGACTTAACGATGGGGTCGGGGCCGCGACCTTTAATGTCAAAATCGACCTTCATGCCGACCAGGCCGCTCGGTCCCTGCTCGGGCACCTGGATCATGAGGCGCCCGTCTTCGACACGAATCTCGTCAGTCACGTACAGCGAACGCAGGATATCTTCATCGGTGAAGGACGCGTTTTTGACCGCGTCTTCAAGATGAGAGTCACTCTTAGCCAGCTTGCCGTCGGATTCTTTGCCGAACCACAGTCCGAGCGCGCGCAGGAAAATCGAAGCCAGAAATTTGCGCTTGCCGACGCGGACGTAAAGCAAATTCTTTTGATCGTATTCAAACTCTACCCAGGAACCGCGGTAGGGAATGATTTTGGCGATATAGATCGCGCCACGTTTGAAAAAGACCCCCGGACTACGATGCAACTGTGAAACGATAACGCGTTCGGTACCGTTGATAATGAAGGTACCGTTGTCCGTCATTAACGGGATTTCTCCGAAGAAAACTTCCTCTTCTTTAATATCGCGAATTGAAAGCGCTTCGGTGTCGGGATCTTTGTCGTAAACGGTGAGCCGGATTTTCACTTTCAGGGGAACGCTGTAACTCATACCGCGTTCCTGGCACTCCTGTTCGTCGTGCTTATGCTTTAAGCCAACGGGCTCGCCGCAGTTCTCGCAAAGTTGCGGGCGCACTGAATTGAACGTGCCGCACTTGTGGCAAAGCGTTTCGCCGGCCGCCAGTGGATTGACCTTGATCGTTGAACCGCAGCTCTTGCAGTTCGCGCGCAGGTAGTTCAGCCCTTCCAGCCGGCCGCACTTACATTGCCAGTTGCCGATTTGAT
>DATENS010000179.1:0-7164 GCA_035274925.1 Pyrinomonadaceae bacterium
GGCTGCGGGCCAGTCGCGAAATCAACACCAGAAATCATCTCTTCAAACAGCAAAGGCCAACTATAGGTTTGGGCCAGATCACTGTCAAGCAAGTCTCAAAAACCGCGATTTGAAGTGCGCGGCGCCACTAAAGTGAAAGAGCCACCGGTCTTTTCATGCTATTATCGATACGATTGCCGCGGGGCATTCCCACTCCCGCCTGAAACGTCCTGTCATGGCGACTAGCACAGAACCATCCCAGCGAATTGGTGGCCAGAAGCGCACCGACAGCATTCACGAATCCCAGATCACGACGCGAATACCTTCGCGGCCGGTGTCGGGCGCGGGGCGTGATCCGTCGCTGACTGTATCGGGAGAAAGATCTTCGAGCCGCCTGCGTCCGGTCTCGGCGCCGTCAATTCACGAGACCGTAATTCCTGACAAGCAGAAAGCGCCCGGCTTCGACGTGATGCGTAAGATGTCGCCGGCGGAAATCACCACCGCGATGGTCCATTTCTATCGCGGCGAAGTCCAACGCTCAAATACCTGGCGCACGCGCCTCGATAACACTACTTACTGGGCGGTGCTCACTGTAGGTGGCGCGTTGTCGTTCGCTTTCAGCTCGCCCAACAATCCGCACTTCCTGATTCCGGTGATTTCGATCCTGGTGGCAATCTTCCTCCTGATGGAAGCGCGGCGATATCGTTATTATGAAATTTGGGCCAGCCGCGTCCGCGTGATCGAGACGGGCTATTTTGCCCACATGCTTTCACCGGCCGGCGTCCCGCGCGATCAGGAGTGGGCTTCGCACCTCGCTTCCGATCTGCTGACGCCGCATTTCACCATTAGTGTCTGGGAAGCGATCGGGCGGCGCCTGCGGCGCAACTACATCTGGCTGTTTGCGCTCCTGGCGGCGAGCTGGAACTTGAAAGTTTATTTACATCCGCTTCCGGCCCGGAGCTTTGACGAATTCATCCAGCGCGCGGAGGTTGGTTTGGTGCCGGGCGGGATCGTCTTTTTTATCGGCTTCCTCTTTAACTTTATGCTGTTCGCCTTCGCGGTCGGCACTATTAAGTTGCGCGAGGCCACCGGAGAAGTGTTACCCCGTCACGAATTTTCATTGCGCCCGCTGGTGCGCATGACCAGTTGGACACGTGCGGCGGCGACCTCTGTTCCACGCGCAACTGTGCGGAGGGCAAAACGCGCGCGTCATCGCATGCGCGGCGCCACCGGCGAGCACAAGAGGATCGATATCACCCAGTCGCCCGATCGCAGAATTCACGTCTCGGAAACAGCGAACCAGAGAAAGCAGTAAGCAGAAAGCAGTAAGCAGTGGGTGGTAAGTAGCTAATCCTGTTCTCCGATAACGGCATCTTCTTCTGCCTTCTACTTTTTGCCTTCTGCCTACTGTGTTTTCATGCTCGAACTTGACGGCCAGAGACTGTCGCTTGCGCAAGTCGTCGCGGTCGCCCGCGGCGAAGAACGCGTGGCTTTTTCCAGTCCGGCACGCGCCCGCCTCGAACAGTCGCGCCGCGTCGTCGAGGCCATCATCGCCGAAGACCGCTCCGTTTACGGGGTTAATACGGGTTTCGGCAAACTCTCAGATATCCGCATCGAAAAGTCTGACCTCCGCGCCCTCCAACTGAATCTGGTACGCAGTCATGCCTGCGGTTTGGGTGCGCCGCTTTCAATTGCCGAGTCGCGCGCCATGTTGCTGCTGCGCGCCAATGTACTCGCGCTTGGTTACAGTGGGTGCCGGTCGCTGCTGGTGGAAACACTCGTCGCGATGCTCGAGCGCGGGGTCACGCCGGTCATTCCGGAAAAAGGATCGGTGGGAGCAAGCGGAGATCTGGCGCCACTGGCCCATCTCGCGCTCTCGGTGATCGGTGAAGGCGAGGCCTTTTATCAGGACCGGCGACTACCGAGCAGCGAAGCTTTGCGCAGTGCCGCAATCGAGCCGGTACAACTGGAAGCCAAAGAAGGTATTGCGCTACTCAACGGCACCCAGGCAATGGCCGCAGTTGGTGGCCTCGCGCTGCATCGCGCGGAAAAGGTTGCGCGCCTGGCGAACGTGGCCGGCGCGATGACGGTAGAAGGTTTGAAAGGGACGCCGGTGGCTTTTGATGAACGCATCCACGCCGCTCGTCCACATGCCGGGCAAATCGAAGTCGCCACGCATTTGCGCGAGCTGCTGCGCGACAGCGAAATCCGCGCTTCACATCTGGAAAACGATCCGCGAGTGCAGGATGCTTACAGCCTGCGTTGCATACCCCAGGTCCATGGCGCAGTTCGCGACGCGCTTGCGCATGCACGCGCGGTCGTCGAGATCGAAACCGGCAGCGCCACCGACAATCCCCTGGTCTTTGCTGACACCGAAGAAGTTCTGTCGGGCGGAAATTTTCACGGCGCTCCGCTGGCACTGGTATTCGATTATGCTGCCCTCGCAATGACGGACCTGATGAGCATCACTGAGCGCCGCATCGATCGGCTGGTGAATCCGGATTCAAACGAAGACCTGCCGCCGTTCTTAACCTCGCAGCCGGGCATCTCTTCAGGTTTCATGATGCTGCAAATCGTCGCCGCCTCGCTCTTGAACGAAGCGAAAGTCCTGGCGCACCCGGCGAGCATCGATAATGTGCCCACCGACGGCGGCAAGGAAGACCACGTTTCAATGGGCATGACCGCCGCCACAAAATTGCGCGCCCTCGTCGATCTCGCGGAAACGATAACGGCCATCGAATTGATCGCCGGGGCCGAAGCATTAGAATATCGCGCGCCGCTACAGCCTGGCCGTGGTGTCAAACGAGCGTACGAAGTTGTGCGGCGACACGTGGACCGGCTGACCAATGACCGCGCAATGTCGGCTGAGATTGAAGTGACGGCCCAGGCAATTCGTGACGGTGAATTCGATCAATTGTGAGACCCGCATGCTAATACTTCCCTGGCTTTTGGCAATCGTCCTCGCGGCCTGCGATGAATTTGTGTTGTCCCGCCTGCTCCGGCTTGAATACTCAGAACACCGTTTGATTTGGGAAGCCGATGGAAAGCCCCGTGCGATTTTTTGGATTCCGCCCGAGTGCCGCCTGGGTGGGTGGTACCTCACCTACGCCAGTGGAAGGGCGGGACGGACGCTTGGTTTCAAAATGCTGTTTCGAACTCCGGCCTGGGCTGCTGAAGATCCTGAGACGCTGAAGTTAGTAAGAGTGCACCGGATCTTGATGTATTCGTTCCTGGCTTTGTTCCTCGCTCCGTTTGTGATCGCCGCGTTGTTTCAATAAGCTCACCTGTTGTTAATCTAGTAGGCGTTTATGATTCGATCCATTCGCGCCCCACGCGGCGCAAAACTCAATTGCAAAGGCTGGCATCAGGAAGCAGCACTGCGCTGTCTGATGAACAATCTCGATCCGGATGTGGCTGAGAAGCCCGACGAGTTGATTGTTTATGGAGGCAAAGGCAAGGCAGCGCGAAACTGGGAATCGTTCGATGCGATCGTGCGTTCACTGCACGAACTGGAAAACGACGAGACCCTGCTGATTCAATCGGGAAAGCCGGTCGGAGTCTTTCGCACGCACGAACATGCGCCGCGAGTTCTCATCGCAAATTCGAACCTGGTGGGTGCCTGGGCTGACTGGAATGTGTTTCACGAGCTCGAGCGCAAAGGTCTGATGATGTACGGCCAGATGACGGCCGGCAGTTGGATTTATATCGGGACGCAGGGAATTGTGCAGGGCACGTTTGAAACGTTCGCGTCGATGGCGGACAAACATTTCGGCGGCGATTTGAAGGGAAAGCTGCTGGTTTCAGGCGGGCTGGGAGGCATGGGCGGCGCCCAACCCTTAGCGGCGACCCTGAATGGCGCGGTGTTCCTCGGAATTGAAGTTGATCCCGATCGCATCGAGCGCCGCGTGCGCACCGGCTACTGTGATCGGGTCGCCCAGAATCTTGATGAAGCACTGGACATTTGTGAAGACGCACGCGAACAACAACGCGCGATTTCAGTTGGCCTGGTTGGCAACTGCGCCGAATTGCTTCCCGAGATCGTCCGCCGTGGCGTAAAAGTCGACGCCGTCACCGATCAAACCAGCGCGCACGATCCCGTGAATGGCTACGTGCCCGCGGGCTTAACTTTGAAAGAGGCTGATGAGTTGCGCGTTAACGATCCGACGGCCTACGCCGGTCGCGCAATGGAGTCGATGGCCCGGCATGTAGAAGCCATGCTCGCCTTGCAACGCGCGGGCGCAGTCACCTTCGATTACGGAAACAACATTCGCAAAATGGCCTTCGATGCCGGAGTTTCGGACGCTTTCGAAATCCCCGGCTTTGTGCCTGAGTACATTCGCCCGCTCTTCTGTGAAGGCAAAGGACCATTTCGCTGGGTAGCATTGTCCGGAGAAGCTGAAGACATTCGCAAAACTGACGATCTCGCCCTTGAACTTTTTCCGGAAGATCAAACGTTGAATCGCTGGCTGCGCCTGGCGCGCGACCGCGTTCACTTCCAGGGACTGCCCGCGCGAATTTGCTGGCTGGGTTATGGCGAGCGCGCCGAAATGGGAGAAGCGATCAACGAACTCGTGAAGCGCGGCGATTTGAAAGCGCCGATTGCGATTGGCCGCGATCACCTCGACACCGGATCGGTCGCATCGCCTTTCCGCGAAACCGAAGCGATGAAGGACGGATCGGATGCCGTCGCCGACTGGCCGATCCTGAATGCGCTGCTCAACACCGCCAGTGGCGCGAGCTGGGTGTCTTTTCATCACGGTGGGGGAGTCGGCATGGGTTACAGCCTACATGCGGGCCAGGTTTCCGTCGCCGACGGCACGGACGAAGCTGCCAAGCGTCTGAATCGAGTGCTCACAAACGATCCCGGCCTGGGCGTCGCGCGCCACGCCGACGCAGGTTATGAAGAAGCCAAGAAAACTGCGCGCGAAAAGGGCGTAAAGATTCCGATGATGGATTAGCTGGTGACGGGGAGCTCATTCACTGTGGGAAGCGGCGCGCGCGCCAGCATAAGAAGCCTGGCGTGAAGCGAAAACGGAACCCCACGTTGTGAAATCAGCCCACGAATTGGGCCACAGCGCGACAATAGCGTTACCCCGCTCGCGGCATCACTTCGATACGCCTAGAGTAGCGCGAGAATATTTAAACCTAACATCCTGGGCCGTCTATCCAACGCGGACATGATTGTTGCGTAATGTGGGATAATGAAATTCATGAATAAGCCCGCCGAAGCCTTCACCGATCTCTTTGATCCTGTGGAATACCTTCCTCAGGGTATCGGTGAAATTCTTGACCATCAGAAGGACCTTCCGCGGATTGCCAAAGACCAAAAATTAATTCACGCCATTGAAGCGAAGTTAGTGCAACTACCTACGCAACACGACCTTTACCAAGCTGACTCACGAACTATTAGTTTCCTTAAACCAGAAAGCATTCAGTTAGTTGTCACCTCCCCACCTTACTGGACGCTAAAGGACTACAATTCTAACGAGGGGCAGCTGGGTGACATCGCCAACTATGACAAATTTCTAGACGAGCTGGATAGAGTTTGGACAGCTTGCCTGGATGCGCTTGTGCCGGGTGGCCGTCTTATCTGCGTGGTTGGCGACGTCTGTCTGTCTCGAAGGAAGAACAAAGGTCAGCACTTAGTTATGCCCTTGCACAGCTCCATTCAGGAGCGGTGCAGGAAACTTGGCTTCAATAATCTAGCTCCAATTATTTGGCAAAAGATTGCCAATGCAGTCTACGAAGCGACGGGTAACGGTGGTGGTTTCCTCGGGAAGCCATACGAGCCGAATGCGGTCATCAAGAATGACATTGAGTTCATTCTAATGGAGCGGAAGCCTGGTGGATATCGCAGTCCATCGCTCGCTACTCGGATCTTGAGCGTTATACCAGCCGACCAGCACAAGATATGGTTCCAACAAATTTGGACAGGAGTTACCGGCGCGTCAACCAAGGATCACCCGGCACCATATCCACTCCAGCTTGCCGAGCGGCTCATAAGGATGTTTAGTTTCGTGGGCGATACAATACTCGATCCTTTTATGGGGACCGGAACAACCAATATTGCAGCGGCCAAGTGGGGCCGCAACAGTATCGGGGTTGAGGTTGATCCAAAATACTTCGAAATGGCGGCGAAGCGGATCGACAGGGAAACGCCCAAACTACTCGCCCTTGATCGGAGAGTCACGCTCCACTAGATTGATGCTCGATTACAAAAAAGAACTAGCAAAAGCAGTCCGGCATTTTTGGCGGTTGCGTGGACGACAAAAGAAGCGCCAAGGCGGTGATTCAGGACTGAAAGACGCGGGCAACCGTGCAGCAGTAACCGGCGGCAAGCATGCTGATGGTTTCGTGAAACTCATCGCGGCGATTATTAAGGACGCTGCCTTGCCGAGTGTCGAGATAAACGTCACAAAACGGAAGCCACGAACGCTGCCCGGTTTTTATCGCCCTTGTAAGGAATGGGATTTGGTCGTCTTATCGGACAATAATCTGGTTGCGGTGGTTGAGGTCAAGTCTCAAGTGGGAAGCTTTGGCAACAACTTCAATAACCGAGTGGAAGAGGCCCTTGGTAACGCGACCGATTTTTGGGCCGCGTATCGCGAAGGATCTTTTAAGCCCTCCCAGAGACCGTGGCTCGGCTATCTCTTCATGCTCGAGGAAACGCCCACCTCTATCCGACCTACTAAGAGAATCAAGTTGAAGCCGTATAATGTCGATGAGGCCTTTCAGGAACGCAGCTATGCAAAGCGTTATGAATTGGTTTGTGAAAGACTTGTACGTGACCGCCTATATGATGCGGCATGCTTCTTCACGTCGAATGCCAAGAATGGCAAACGTGGTGAGTATCGTGAACCAAACCAGGAACTGAGTATTAGGAATTTTGCGATTTCACTCCATGCTAGAGCCGTAGCATTCGCGCGTGCCGGAAAAGAATTGAAGGTTTTAGAAGCTGAGGACCACGAGCAGACATAACAATATTTTCGCATTCAATTTTGATCCATACACCAGAACAATAAAAGAAATCGTGTGCCTTTCTGGAGCCGGAGCCACGCGTTCCCCGATTTATGACCACCACCGAATTTCAAAGCATCGAGTTCAAGATCGAAGATCGCGTCGCGCGCATCACATTCAACCGGCCTCCGCTGAATGTCTTTAACATCGCGATGATGCGCGAAATCA
>DATENS010000180.1:0-13066 GCA_035274925.1 Pyrinomonadaceae bacterium
TCGAGCGTGACGCACTGCTGCATTTTTTCAACCGAAGCACCATCAAAGGGCTCAGAAGAAGCTGCGGTGGTCGGCGGCGGCGCCGGCCGCACATTTACTTTTTTCGGCGTCTCAGTATTCGGCGGCGGATTCTGAGCAAAACCAAAAACCGGCAGGATGAAGAGAGCAACACCTGCAACGAGAACCCGGCAACAACTCATCGCTGAAGACTTCACGATCATAAACCCTTCTCTGCCAGATCGATGGCCCGAAACAATGCGCGCGCCTTGCTTATGCACTCTTCATATTCTCGCTCAGGGACTGAATCCGCAACGATGCCCGCGCCCGCCTGGACCGTGGCGACGCCATTGCGCAGGCTGATAGTCCGAATCGCAATGCACGAGTCCAGGTTGTCCGCATAGTCGCTGTAAAGGACGGCGCCGGCGTATACGCCGCGCCGCGAGGGCTCCAGTTTATCGATAATTTGCATCGCGCGAATCTTGGGCGCGCCGGTTACGGTGCCCGCGGGAAAACACGAGGCAAATGCATCGAAGCGATCAAGATCATCGCGGAGCCGCGAGCGCAAGCTGGTAACCAGGTGCTGCACGTGCGAGTAGCGCTCAATGCTCATCAGTTCTTCAACTGAGACCGATCCATAGTCGGAAACCCGGCCGAGGTCGTTGCGCCCGAGATCGACCAGCATCGTATGCTCGGCCACTTCCTTCTCGTCGGTGCGCATTTCTTCGCCCAACATCCAGTCTTCGGCTTCGGTGGCGCCGCGACGCCGTGTGCCGGCGATGGGCCGATAGTCGAGGCGCTGGCCATGACAGCGTACCAGCATCTCAGGAGATGATCCGATGATCGATTCGTCGCCGAGGCGAAGAAAATACATGTACGGCGAAGGATTGGTCGCGCGCAGGGCCCGGTAGATGGAAAGCGGATCGGCGGCGGTCGCTTTGGTGAATTGCTGTGAGATTACCGCCTGGTAGCAATCGCCCGCGGCGATGTGTTCTTTCACCACTTCGACGGCAGTCTCAAAATCCTTGTGCGGCCAATTCGATCGGAAATGGACGGTGGTTTCGCCAAAAGATTTTTGCGAGCTGGGCGCCGTCGACAGTTCCGCGAGGCGGCTTTCTATTTCTTCGGTCTCGTGGACTGCTTTCTGATAGAGCTTGCGGAGACTTTCACGGTCGCCACCCGCTTCGTCGACATCAACGATGGACGTTATTTCGATCTGTTGCTGAACCCGATCAAAAACGAGAACAGTGCGAAAGAACATCCAGGCGGCGTTGCCGGCCTCAGGCTCCTGGTTTCCGTCGCCACGCAGGACCGGTTCGAACCAACGAGCAGCGTCATAGGCGAGGTAGCCAACGGCCCCACCTGATAAAGGCGCGAGACCTGCACGCCGCGCCAACTTCTTACCGGCAAAGTGCTCGCGCAGGAAATTCATGGCATTCACTTCACGTGTTTCGGTGCCGCCATCTTTTTCCACGACGGTCTGGTCACCCTGTCCGCGGGCAATCATCCAGGGATTGGCGCCAATGAATGAATAGCGGGCGACACGCTCGCCTCCTTCGATAGACTCGAGCAGGAAAGCATGAGAAGCATTACCGGCGTAGCGGAGAAACGCGCCTAAAGGAGTTTGCAAATCCGCCAGCACTGTGCGCACTATGGAGATCACATTGCCGCGCGCCGTTTCGCGCTCAAAATCTTCGAAGGTTGCTGGGGTTAGATCGAGCATGCGGCTTAGATTACCAACATCCCGTCGTCGAAACTAGACGCACAGTTCTTGTCTAGCTGTCAGCCGGGGCTATAATGGATTCATGCAGGAGCTACAATCCCGAATTCCCCGCGATCCCGTGATCGAAGCCTACAAAAAGGACATCGATCGGACGCTGCTGCGTGAGAACCTTCGACTAACCGTAGAGCAGCGGTTCGACAATCTCATGAGCCTACAGGACTTCGCGGAAGAACTGCGGAGGGCTGGGCGCAAGCTGCATGAAGACAAAATTTCCTGAGCTGCTCCGCATCCTTACGCACGCAGAAGTCGATTTTATCGTCGTTGGCGGCGCCGCTGCGACGGCACTCGGCTCCGCAATGATTACCTACGACCTCGATATCGTCTACAGTCGGTCCCCCGAGAACATTCAAAGAATCGTTGCGGCCCTGGCACCCTACCAGCCTTACTTGCGCGGAGCGCCGCCTGGTCTGCCGTTCGACTGGAGTGAGCTGACAGTGAAGAACGGTCTGAATTTCACCTTAACCACCTCCTTGGGGGCCATTGACTTACTTGGGGAGATAGCGGGCGGCGGCAGTTATCACGACCTCCTCTCGGACGTCGGACAGATTGAACTTTACGGAATCAAGTGCCTTTGCTTGAAGCTTGAGAGACTCATCCTGACGAAACGAGCAGCGGGACGACCCAAGGATTTGAATGTGATTGCTGAGTTGGAAGCTCTACTCGAAGAGACCGCGAAACATGAGGCTTCGTGAAGAGATCTCACAAAAGCCGATTCGCAGCGAGCCAGTGCCCGCCATCAACTACGAGGACCGCGCCGTTGATATAACTCGCAGCGTCTGAGCAAAGGAATACGGCGGCGTTTTCAATGTCTTCGATCAACCCGAATCGTCCCAACGGAATTCTTTTGCGAAGCTTTTCTTTAATCGGTTCAGGAACCAGGCGTTTCATGCCTTCGGTGTCTCCGATCGGCCCGGGCGCGATTGCATTGACCCTGATGCCGTGAGGTCCCCATTCAACCGCGAGGTTTCGCGTCAGGGCGTCAACGCCGGCTTTGGCGGCCGACACGTGGAGCTGCATCGGAGTGCCGAGGTAATGCAACGTCGCGCTGATGTTCAAAATCTGGCCTCGGTTTTTCTTTAACTCCGCAAACGCGGCTCGGCTCACATTGAACGTGCCTTTCAAATCGATGTCGACGACGGTGCCAAAACCGTTCGGCGACAGCTCTTCCGCTGTGCAGAGAAAATTTCCCGCCGCGCCGTTTACCACGATGTCGATTTTGCCAAAGCGCTCAACCGTGGCCGCGACGGCCTTTGCGACTTCTTCGGGAACGCGGACATCAGCTGCGACTGGGAATGCTTCTCCCGAGCCCGGTGAAGTACCCCCCGCCTCGTTAATCGCGGCGGCCGCCGGTTCCAGGTGCTCGATGCTGCGACTGACGAGAGCGACGTTTGCGCCGGCTTCCGCTAATGCGCGCGCGACACCGCCGGTAATGCCAGTGCCGCCGCCGGTTACAAACGCAACGTGACCCTGCAGGATTCCATCTGCGAAAATTGATTTCATATTTGTGATTTCGGTGGCCACGCCTCTTGGCGTGCTCTGGCGGACACGATAAGCAGCACGCCTAAGGCGTGCGTACCATCACCCGCCCGCAATGAAAGGCCTCGCTTGAACAATATAAATGGCGCCTTTCATGTAAGCCCACTCAATGTCCTGATCTTTGCCCGAGAAAAGTTTCTTAATGCTGCTGGCCGCCGCTGCCAAACGTCGCACAACTTCGTCGCTAAGCACGGCACGCTCGCCGCTAATTGGGATTTCCTTGATCCCGCCGTTCTCGTCGAATGTCAGCAGGCTGTCTTCCTCTGAACGGGTCAACACCTGCACAGCGTTAGCACGCGGCCGAAAGACGACCTGCTCGGCAATTTTCTGGCCTTCGACCACCTTCATACCTAATCCGCGCTTAGCGCTGATATAAACCGCGGCGTCCTTTTCCATCTTATTGAAAGGATCGGTGGTGATCATTACGCCTGAGCTTTCCGAGTTAATTCCCTCCTGAATCAGCACCGCCATGTAAATCTTTGTGTGATCGATACCAGCGCGTTCGCGCGCTTCATACGCTTCATAGTTCCAGACCGATGCCCAAACTGTCTTGATTCCATCGATCAGTTGTTCATCCGTCTTAAGATTCGGCATCGAGGTGTAAAGACCTGCGCCGTTAAAATTCGGGAGGTCTTCACTATTGGTAGAGCTGCGCGCAAAAACTCCTTTGCCCGAAAACTCGGCGCGCCAGCGGCGAATGATTTCTGCGCGCAGCGGGGCGTTGAAGTTCCCTTGCTTAAAACCCTCACGCAAGCGCACGAGCGCGGCACGCCGGTATGCCGGATCGTGCACAAACTTCTGATCGTTCAGCAGGCCATAGATTCTTTCGTCCAGCTTGTTGTCTCTCAGAAATTGATCGTAGTAGAAGAACGGCACCGTAAAGCCGGGGGGCACGGAAAACCCACGCAGGCGTGCGTGAATCAACTCCCCAAGGTTAGCTGATTTTGCGCCGTAGGCGATCACCGAAGTTGCTCGCTGCTCACTGAGCCCGGCGATCTTCTTCACCGACAAGTCAGACCGCGGCTTCATGATGTCCAGCCGCTGTTTCAAACGCCGCTGATACTCTGCCAGTGCCGTGTTGTCCGCGCGTTTGATCGAGTAGTTATCGTGACGTGCGTCGAACTCGACCCACCAGCCGTCGTACTGCTTGAGCAGTTCGTGCGCATTCTTGATGTAGACGTTGGGTATGCCCCAACCCTTGGCCAGCAGGTTGATGTGCGATAGCGGCGTCGAAGGCTTACTGGTAATAATTCCCGCAACCGGAGGCAGTTGCACCGGCACCTCGTCGAGCACCAGGATTTCGTTAGAACCGATTTCCACGTGTTCGTCGAGTTTCGGGATCACATGAATTCGCCCCAGCGTCTTTGCGATGTTAAGCGCCTGATAAACCTGTTCTTTGGTGATCTCTGATTGCGAAACTCGCGCTAGTCCGAGGTTTGCCGAGGCCTCATCCTGACGGAACGAATTGGGCTTGTAGGCGACTGGCGTGAAGAAAGACTTTTTGATTATTTCCGAAGTGAGCTTGATCTGTTCAGCCGGAATCAGATCACCTTCCCAGAATTCGAACGTCCACCGCCGCACCGGTGTTTGATAAGCAATCGTCCCGAGAATGAACCGGCGATTTGGCTTTATATAGTTGTTTTCAAAAAAGACCTGGCCGCGTTCGAGCGACAAATAAGTGCCGTTCACAAAATCTTTGTGAAATCGATACAGCTTAGTATTGACGTAATAAATTCGGTTCTTGTCTTGCCGATCAATCACGAACATCACGTGCGGCAGGGCATAAGGCGTGTTCGGATCGTAAACAACGGCCAGCGAATCGAACTGAGCCTGAGATCGAACCTCAGACATCGAACGCGGCCCGGTCGACGACGGTTGTGAAGCGGCCGGCATGGCAAACATGCCCAGCAGCAGCACGCCTAACATTTTCGACGACAGTTGCGTTCGTTTCATTCCTGTATCAAATCCGCGCCTTCGCGGCAGAGCAATTCTATCAAATCATCAATGTGCCTGCGTTCGGTCAAGTAACTGTTGATGTTGACCCGGAGGGCGCGCCGGCCCTGGAGAATTGTTGAAGGAAAGAAGGCTTTTCCGCTTTTTTCGACGCGCTGCTGCAAGGCCTGCTGAAGGGCGTCCTGCTCCGCGGCGGGCTTCGATCTCACTGAACGTGGCAGAAAACGAAAGCAACACACCGCAGTCTCGATGTCGCCCACCCGCTGAAAATCTGACAGCTCATCCAGCCGTGACGCAAGATATTTCGTCAGCTCAATGTGGCCGTCCGTGGTTTCGGCGTAGCCGCTTCGGCCCATGAACTTAAAACACATCCAGAGTTTTAGAGAATTGAAGCGCCGCGTTCCCATTTGTCCGTAGCGGAAAAAGTCGTAATGCGCGTCGGCAAAGCCGCGATTCTCGCTCAGGTATTCAGGCGACATATCAAAAGAGTCACGCAACACCTGGGCGCCATCGCGCACCAGAGTGGCCCCGCACGAGAAAGGGACAAACATCCATTTGTGCGGGTCGAATGTGACGGAATTGGCCAGCTCGATCCCGCGCAATTTCTCTTTGTGTCTTTCCGAGAAGGCCAGTCCACCGCCGTAAGCCGCATCGACGTGAAACCAGCAATCATTCTCGCGGGCGACTTCCGCCAGCTCCGGCAGCGGATCAATCACGCCAGTCGAGGTAGTCCCCGCAACACCTACCACACAGAATGGCTGGCGGCCTTCATCGATATCTCTCTTAATCGCCGCCGACAAAAGATCCACGCGCAGATGAAAACGCTCGTCGGTTTCGATCTTGCGCAAGCTCTCGCGGCCCAGTCCGAGGATGTCCAGGCTCT
Organism: Pyrinomonadaceae bacterium; assembly: GCA_035274925.1. Classification (GTDB taxonomy): domain Bacteria; phylum Acidobacteriota; class Blastocatellia; order Pyrinomonadales; family Pyrinomonadaceae; genus UBA11740. The sequence continues at coordinate 6,153 of DATENS010000180.1, forward strand.
TCTCCACCGAGTAGTGACACTGAGTCGACGTGTAAGCGGTCAAATGTTTCTCGCCGGCGCCTACGCCTGACTGGCACATGTCTGTCGACATGCGATCGCGCGCGCATTTCAATGCGATCAAATTGGCTTCTGAGCCGCCGCTCGCTAAAACACCGAATGCATCACTTCCATATCCGATTAGCTCGCAAAGCCAGCGGATCACCTGCGCTTCGATCAGGGCTGAGGTTGGACCATTTCGCCACGCGCCAGCATTTTGGTTCAGCGAGGAACAAAGGGCATCGGCCCAGACGCCAATCGCCAACGGCGCCGGGTTAAACTGTCCGAAGTAACGCGGGCTGGGAACTTGCATCGCATGAGGCGCGACGTCCCGGGCAAACTGTTCGAGAATCGCCTCGGCCGATGTGCCCGAATCCGGGATCGGTTCGTCGAACAGCTTTCGCAAATCATCGGGAGTCGCGGATGAGACTACCGGCGCGGATTCAAGCCGGGCCGCGTGCTCGCTGATCAGCCTGGTGACGGCGCGGCCCAGTCGCTCATGTTGTTCACTTAAAGATTCGCTGGTCATGTTATCTTCGCTTCGGCCCGGTAAGTCTAAACAGAAGATGCGGACAAATGCCAACAGCTCGGGCACAATTTGAAGACGCGCTGCAAGCAAACGCGCCGATTTTCGGAATTCAACTTGGCGCCAATGACAGTGCGCGACTGGGTGAATACTACGAACTCGTCTTGAAGTGGAACGACCGGCTTCACCTGGTGGCTCCCTGCTCGCCCGAAGAATTTGCCACGCGTCACGTCCTCGAATCGCTGCTCGTCCTGCCACACCTTGGCACGGGTACTCGGCTCATCGACGTAGGTTCGGGCGCTGGGCTGCCGGCAATTCCCTGTCTGGCGATCGATGGCCGCTTGCACGGAACCTTGTTTGAATCGTCAAAACGAAAAGCAGTGTTTCTCAAGGAAGCATTGCAGCAACTTACGGTGCCGGCTCGTGCGCAGGTCATACCGATGAGGTTTGAAGAAACGGTGGCCCCGGCGGCGGACGTTGTCACTTGTCGAGCAATAGATCAGTTCGAGAAGCTCCTGCCGGATTTGATCCGCTGGGCTCCTCCAAAATCGACGCTTCTTTTCTTTGCGGGCATCGAATTGGCCGAAGAAATCCTGAGGCTTTTCCCCTCGGCCGAAAGAGAGCACATTCCCTTGAGCGAGCGCCGATTTCTGATGAAAATTGACCGCCGGACAGCTCCCTAGCCCGGAAACGAGAAGTTTTCTGGGATCAACGCCGCATTCGCAATTTTTCTATTCTACAAGTTTAATTTAGCTGTGCGGCACGGCTTGCGGAGTGTCCACACGCATTAGAAGGGACAGATCCGATGCGATTTTTCAGGACAACAATCCTTACTCTCGTTGCCGTGGTAATCATGGCCGGGGCAGGCTCAGCAGTGAAAGCGGACCCTCTCTCGGTTCAATCCGGGGGCTTTTCACTCAGCAATCTGGGCAATGACGGGTCAGTCCCTAATGGTCTCGACTCGCTGGTCGGTTCCGCCGAATCGAATACCCTCCAGTTCAATGGCCCGGGGACCTTCATCGTGACACTCAATCAACTCATGTTCGAGGAAGGATTTACCGGAATAGCATCGGTGGGATCCCACGACTTTGCCTTTTCCCAGGCTTTAACCATCAATGGTCAAACTCAAATCATGGATTTGTTTGGCCGCATTGATATCGGCTTCACTACCGATACCATTCACATTCTCTCGTCATCGCCACTAGTCTTTGATTTCAGCACGTTCACCGTAGACGTAAACGTCCTGCCCCTGTCGATATTCGGACCGGGCAACGGGTGTTATTTCGATGTGCTGAAAGCCCAGATACAGGTAAACACTTGCGCGCCGGATCCGGTGCCTGAGCCGGCGACGCTTACCCTGCTCGGGCTGGGCATTGCTGGTGTGGCCGCAAAGGTTCGCCAGCGCCGCCGGCAGTCCGCGCTCAAAAAGACCTAACCTAAGTTTTGCTTATCTAACAGTAACGGTGATCGTTTGTTGGCCGTTGATTACGAAGGCGGCCGGCGCCAACTCTCGTTCGTACAATTGAGAGAGGGGCAGGGCCGTGTACCCACCAGACGTGCGATCGCTGTTGAGCGTCGCCACGACTGAGGGCGGAAGATTCGGCATTTCGCTGGTACCGATTACCACACCCGGCGCCGGACGTTGGAGCCTCAGGTATAGCCGGTCGTTCTTCTTGACCTTGTTAAGCGCGCGCACCAGTTGGTTGAGGTCGTTCGGTACGAAAGTCTTGGCAGCCGAAGACTCCTGCAAGGTTGCTCCGTCGCCTACCGTGATTACCAGCGGGCCTGACGAAATCTCGGCCGGAATCTGGACCGGGATTCTCTGAACAAACTGCTTTCCCGATTCAGTGCGAATATAGGCCTGGACCTCGACGCTCTCGCCGCTGTTCACCTCTGTACGATCCAGAGAGATACGCTCGAGCGTAGCGTTGTCGTTCTGTTCGGTCGCCACAATGTCGAGCGTGATGCCCTTGATATTGACGCCGTCAAATCCGCTGGTGAGTAGTTCCGAAATCGGCATAGCCACGGAGCCGGCGGCAGAAAGCGAAGCATTGATCGATGAAAAGCGGCGCTCGATATCGATCGGCGGCTGGCCATCCACATTTATCGAGCCGCGCACGCTGACCGTTGACTGACCCAGCGAACGCTCGCGCGCGTTGATGCTATTGAAGACGGCAATCGTCAAGAGAAGCGGTGTCAGATACTCGTCATTGACCACCTCGAACGAAAACTGCTCGTCACGGTCGCGGCTTGTGTGCAGGTTCAGTTTGACCGGAATCATTTTTGGCGCCCGGCCCAACTGGCCATAAATTCCGGTGGCGCGATCCTGCGAGATCGTGCCGACCATCTGGCCCGGAACCGCCAGCTTGAACGAGTTGAATGTGTTCGGAATGACGGTGACCACCGAGCTTTCGGTCATCGGCATGTCCGCGCCGCCAAGGCTCAGAAATGGGTGCCCAAAAGCATAGATACGATTGCCATCTCGAAACGTAACAGTGCCTGAAGCAGCAATCGAATAATCGCCGCGCACCAGCTGTACGCTGACAGACGTTCCGGGCGTCAAAGTATTGTCGTCGTATCGGGCCAGGGGCGTGATCTCGGCGGCGCCACCCACGCCTGAAACGGGCAACAATCCGCTCCTGGTTAGCTCGGTTGCGAACAACGAAAGACTTTCCTGACTGATTCCACTGAAGACGACAGGTGTGGCAATGGGCTGAATTTGTTGACCCATGTACGGCGCCAGCGGCGAGCCGGCTGAGACGGCAGCAATCAACGGTATGGCGCCCATCGCCGCTTTCGGCATTGCGGGCTTCCAGTTTGCACTGGCCAACTCAGAAAAAGAAATCGCATGTGGCTGGCGCGCAATCTTCGGATTTCCCATCTCGAAGATTTCAATCATTTGCTGGATCGGAGTGATGCCGCAAATCGGCTCTTTCGAAAACGGGAAACTGTAAGCAATGGCGCCGACCAGGCGATCGCCGATAAATACCGGCGAACCTGACATGCCCGCAAAGACGCCGGTCTTTTCTACATTTGGTCCGCTGAGCCGGGCGATGATGGCGGGCTGGCGCGGGCCGGTGAAACCGGGGAGCACCCCAATTATTTCAATGCCGAATTCCTGTGGTTCGCTTCCGGAGAAGACCGTGCGCGCGGTTCCCTTCATGCCCGGCCGAAGATCCTCGATCGGCAGAATCGTCTTGCCGCCGATGGTTTTGGCAGAGAGGCTCACCGCCTTTTCCTGACCCAAAACGAAACTTGCGGTGATGAGTGTGACTCCCAGAGTGAGAGTCAGGAAGAGTGCTTTTTTCGTGAACTTCATAATTTGCCCTGTGCCTACCAATCGCCGCCTGGCGGAAAATCAATATAGCCCAATTCAGGTAAAAGTAATAGCATTCGAAACTCGAAGTGGCGCATGTTTGATGTCGAAGGTTTCATTCTGGTTGGCGGCCAGTCCAGCCGCATGGGCGCGGACAAGGCGCAGCTCGTCATTAACGGCCAAAGCTTGATCGAGATCATCGCCGCTAAGATGTCTGCGGTTGCCACTTCTGTGTCCCTGGTAGGCGATCACCGAACGGATAGACACGTAACGCTTAAGAACGTTCCCGACACCCATCCGGGTTGGGGCGCCCTCGGAGGAATAAACGCAGCCCTCGGGGCATGCCGGCGAGAGTGGGCGTTGATCGTCGCGTGCGATTTGCCCCTGGTCACCCCTGAACTATTCCACCGCCTTATGAGTTTTGCCGGCGACCAATCAGACGCCGTTGTTCCGATTCAGCCCGACGGCAGGCCTCAACCCCTTTGTGCGTTTTACCGCCGTGAATCTTGCGTGGGCGAGAGCAAAAGTCTTATCGAAGACAACGAACACACGCCTCGTGCATTGCTTGCCAAACTCCAGACGGCTTGGATCGAATTTGCCCAGCTCGAGGACCTGCGTGGCGCGGCCGACTTTTTTTTGAACGTGAATACTCCGGCTGATTTTGCCGCAGCGAAGCGACTATTGGAACAAGACGGCCGCTGAACAGCAGCGTCAAATCTCGCGACTTGCCGCTGGGCTAAAATTTTTTCGTTGCAATTCATCGCTGTTGAAGCATAATGACACCGTCCTATGTCGCCACGCCGCCGAGTGATCAAACGATTGGCATCAGCATTCCTGCCAATCGCCCTCATCCTCATTATCGCCGCAGCAGCAGTGATGATCTGGATTGTTCAGGGAATCACGCGCCCGCCCCGCGCGCCTTACCTGGTAACACCGCAAACTTTTGCGATCGGCCCGATCCTGAATGCTAACGACGTCTCGTGGCCGAACCATGATGGAACAAAAGCCCGCGGTTGGTTAATCAAAGGAGCCGAAGGAGCTCCTGCCGTCATTCTCCTTCACCGTTACGGCGCCGACCGATCATGGCTCCTGAATCTCGCAGTCAAACTTAACGAGACTACAAACTTCACCGTGCTCTGGCCTGACCTTCGAGGCCACGGCGAAAATCCTTCCGTAAACTGGACGCTGTTTGGCACGGTCGAAGGCGACGACGCCACCGCCGCAATCGATTATTTGCGGACACTAAAAACGTCTGCGGGTAAGCAGCAAATTGGTTTGGTTGGGATTTATGGCGTCGAGCTGGGAGCTTACGCGGGCCTCGACGCAGCCAAGCGCTATCCCGAAGTGCGGGCGCTGGTGCTCGACTCTGTTCCCGGTAGCCCGGACGACATAGTTCGGGCGGTGACGGGCCATCGGGCGGGGATGAATAATGTTGTCCTCCAAACGCTCGGCCGCTGGGGGGTTCGCATCTACTCCCTCGGCAAATATCAGTCGACACCCTCCTGCGAACTGGCCAAAGCCCTGCGCAACGAGCGCGTCCTTCTCATGGCCGGCGAACAAAGCGACCCATGGCAAGCTTCAACACTGGCGCTGGAACCCTGCCTCAGCGGCGGAACGGTCGAGGTTAAGAAGGATCTGCCTTTGACCGGCTTTAATCTCGTCTCCGCAACCGGCGAACAGGAAGAAGCATACGATCGACCGGTTATAGATTTTTTTGATAAAGCTCTACGCTAGACCATTCAACTGCTTATTCAGCGCACCCTTACCAGTAACAGTGAGACGCTTCCATTGTTCGCGATGGTCTCGGTCTGGACTTTAGGATAGTTGGTTAGCTGAGATGCGTGCTCAACCGGAACGAAACAAAGGATCTGGCCCCCTGAGTTTCTCGCGGCGGCAGCTACGTCTGCGGCACTTTCAAACTTTACCGGCTCGCCGTCCTCACCGTACAGCAATCTGTCCGCTGAATAGAATTCGGCCGTGCGTTCAACGGTATGAAGCCCGACGACGGCAGCACTTCCATACCCGCGATTCGAAGCCAATCGGATCAGGTCGCGCACTGAATCGCGAGCAGCAAGCCCTCCACTGCCGAGAATGGCCGCTATTGCCACGACCGCAGAAGCTCCGGCAAACAAGAGACATGCTGCAGTCGTTTTGCGTGGGAAGATGAGGGCAAATAGTCCGCTCACGGCACACGCTGCGGTGCCGGCGATGACGGATGACCTGGGCACCTCCGTGGCGCGCCACAAAACCCAATTTGCCGCGACGGCAGCGATTAGGAAAAGAATGCCACTGACTCGAACTGTGACTTTCCCGCTTTGTTTGGCTCGATAAGCCGTAATCCGATCAGCTACAAGTAAGGCGGCTGCGGGCACGGCCGGTAGAACGTAAGCCGGAAGTTTCGAAACTGACATCGAAAACAATCCCACGATTAGCACAATTAGAAGGATCGCGAAGATGCGCATTCGCCCAAGAGCTGAGTCTTCGCGCAGGCTGGACAATCGTAGCGAAGCAAGACCGGCCCCGAGGAACACCGTCCATGGCAGCACCAGTAATCCAAAGATTGGAATATAGAAATAGAACGGCTGCGGGTGATGGAACTTGTTTGTGAGAAATCTCGCAAAATGGTGCTGGACGAAAAACTGATCGATAAAGAGCCAACCATGGCGATAAGTCATCGGGCCGTACCACACCGCCGCGACCGCCAACGTTCCCGGAATGCCCCACAAGAGACTCTTCAACAAAACTCTCGGCGGCAGTTCTCTGCGCACTATGAAGAAGCCGCCGACCACGGCGACAGCCAGGAACGAGCCTACCAATCCTTTTGCCAGCAGAGAAAGACCGAGGAAGAAATAAAAACCTAGCAGCAGATGTTGGTGTTTTCCCGTTCCTGAGTTGGCAAAGGATGTTCGAAGATACCAAACAAAAAAAGACGACAGCGCGCCTGTTAGTGCCATCGTGAGCACGATGTCGAAAGTGGCCGCACGCGAAAACGCGATGACGCCGAAACACGACAGAAAGACCAGCGCGCTCCAGGAC
>DATENS010000181.1:0-4369 GCA_035274925.1 Pyrinomonadaceae bacterium
TAGCCCTCACGTCCAAATCAAATTTAAAGACAAACCTTATTATCAACGGCCGTCGCCCGCTTCGCGGGCTAGATGTCTGGATGGCACCGTCCCCCGGGGTTCGCTGCGCTCACCCCGGGCTTTATGCCATCGTCCGCTACGCGGACTCGTTGAACCCTGTGGCACGGGGCGTCCCGCCCGTGAATTCACGCGCAAGATGCGCGTGCCATGAAATCACGCGCAAGACGCGTATGCTTTCGAATTCGCGCGCAAGATGCGCGTGCCACACGTTATAATGCGAGCCGTGCAAACCACCACGAATGTCCCGGACCTTGGGCACAACGGCGTAATCATGAACAGCAAAGAGCTGGCGGGTTTCTACCTAACTGAAACTGCGTACGCTGCTCAGATCACAGTCCCGCGACACACTCATCGGCATGCCTGCTTTTGTCTTATTCTGAACGGCTCGTATCGGGAACTCTATCCCCGTAAGACGCTTGAGTGTCGCCCGTCACACCTGATATTTCGTCCGGCGGAAGAATTGCACTCTGATCATTTCGGCAATCTGGGTGCGCGGTGCTTCATCATTGAAGTCGAGACGGAATGGTTGGCCAACCTGTCCGAACATGCCGTCCGCCTTGGTGAGCCAGTGAGTTTTCAGAGTGCGCCGCTTACTTGGCTGGTGAAGAAGGTGCGCAATGAATCGCAACAGACGGATGATTTCTCGGCGCTGACCGTAGAAGGCCTGATGTTTGAGATAGCCGCTGAAGTGGCGCGTTTGTCGTTCAAGAGTTCAAAGGGGCAGCCTCGCTGGCTGCGGCAAACGAATGAGATCCTGCACGAGAACTTTGCTCGACGCTTGTCGCTTGCAGAGATTGCAAAATCGGTCGGCGTTCATCCTGTCTATCTGGCCAGTGTTTTCCGGCAACACAATCATTGCAGCATAGGCGAATACATCCGCCGTCTCCGTATTGAATTTGCCAGTGAGGAGTTGTCCAGGACAGATGCGCCGCTCGCTGATATCGCGCTGGCAGCCGGTTTTGCCCATCAATCGCATTTCACGCGTACGTTCAAACGACTCACCGGGCTGACTCCCGCGCAATATCGATCGAGGGTTCGCTAATCTGTCGGTGCGTGCCTCGACTTCACGACATTTCACGCAAAGGCGCAAAGGCGCAAAGACGCAAAGTCACATCCTGGGCGACAAACTAAAACAGCCACCGCTGCCGGTGGCTGTAATGCTTGAAACTATTTGGTGGAGCAGAGGGGGATCGAACCCCTGACCTCCGCATTGCGAACGCGGCGCTCTGCCAAACTGAGCTACTGCCCCACGAAGCAGCGCAAGTTGTTAACCTGCGACCGCACGAGAATACCGTTTCGAGTTTTGAGATTCAAGTTAGCCGCGGATTACGCAGATCGATCACGCAAAGGCGAAAAGCGGTGTCAGTACCACCTGCGTAAGCGGGTGGGTGGGGGGCAAACGACTAGCGGGCAGTAGCCCGCCTCTAAACAACAGGGGATAGGGCCGTCGCTACAATCCCAGGCTTCAGTTTGCCGCCGTGGCTTTCGTCAACAACTTTATTTGCTTGCCGACGGCGTTTTCGAGGCTGGCTTCCTTTTGCATGCTCATGCCTGACGCGCGGTAGCGGATGACGCCTTCATGATCGAGCAGGATATAAGTTGGAAAGGCGCGCACCCCAAATGCCCGCTGCACGCGGCGGTCGCGATCGAGAAACTGCGGCCAGACCATCTTCTCTTTTCCGACAAAGGTCTTCCACTTTTCTTCATCGCCGTCTGAGCTGACGCTGATCATCACAAAGCCGGCTTCCTTGCTGTACTTCTTGTTCAAATCCCGCAAGCCCGGCACTGAAGCGACGCACGGCGGACACCATGTTCCCCAAAAATCCAACAGCACAACTTTGCCCTGGAGCTCCTCGAGGGAAACGTATTCACCTTCTGCGGTCGTGAACGAGAAGTCAGGAGCGAACGGCTCGCGCGCACGTCGCGGATTTTCGATCATCTTGCGCGCTAAGTCAGCGTTGCCGTCGTTCTCGGCAATTTCGAGAAACTTTTTGAGTTCAGCGACGCCTTCCGCATCGCGATTCTGCTGCAGCAAAACATATCCGAGATCATACTGAGCCTCGGGGAAATCCTTTTTCAAAGCCAGCGACTGACGGAAAGCAGCTTCGGCTTCCTGCATTTTCTTCAGGTCTTTGTTGTCGGCCTGCCTTAGGAGCGCGACGCCCTTCAGGTTGTGAGCCTGCGCTTGCAGGTCCGTATTCGTAGTCGCGAATTGAATGGTGCTCTCGCTGCTTTGAATTGCATTCTTGTACGCCTCAAGGCCCATGTAGGCATTGGCCATCAGATAAAAACACTCGGCGCAGGTCTTGCCCTTCAGGTCGTTCGCGCGTTTGAACGTCTTCAAGGCATCTTCGTACCGCCGGCTCCGGAGGAGGTCATGGCCATTTTCGATTTCCTGATCGTAAGTGAGCCCGGGCTCCTGGGCCCACGCACTGGATGAAGTCGAAAGGCCGGGGGCAAAGAGGAGCGCAAGTCCGAGCAATGCGAACGCAAACACGTTCGCGAAGCCTTGCCGCGCGCGCGAGTGAAAATCCTGGCCAAAAACGTTTCTCATTCAGTTAAAGCTCCCTTAAAAAGCGCTCATCATAACATTTCGAGCCGGACAGATAAATCCAGGCTCAGCGGGGCACTAGCCCGACCCATGAGGGCTCACCAAGGCGCGCATTTGGAGCCCTCCCTGACGGTGGGGCTAATGCCTCCGGCAACAAGGGACCGCCCTGAGTGGTTTTTGCTTGGAAAGGGAGAGACATTTTTACTATACTTCAGGCTCTCTCAAACTCGTAGTGACTCAATTTCAAAGTCTTGGAAAAGGACCCGATCGGGAGGTGGCTATGTCGAATATCAAATGCAAAATCCTGTATGTCGACGACCATGAGGATAGCTCTGAGATGTTGAAACTGGTGTTGTCTGAGTCTGATTACGAAGTTCACACCGCACGCACAATTGAGCAGGCCATACAACTAGCTCAGTCAGGCCAGTTCGATCTCTACGTACTCGACAAACGATTGCCTGACGGCTCGGGCCTGGACTTGTGTGGACAATTCAATCTGCTCACGCCCGGCGTCCCGTGCATTGTTTACACCGGCGATGCTTACGAAGTTCATCGCCAGGAAGCCATCGACGCCGGCGCCACCGCCTACATCGCCAAGCCCGATATCGAGGGCTTGATCAATATGGTGCACAAACTGCTTTCACAAAGCGAGTGCGCAGCGGCCTAGCTCCGTGAGATTCGAATATTACAGCGACGCCATCGCGAGCTTGCCGAAGCTCTCGGTAGATGGCACCGTCGAGAACGCCATCCATTTTTCGCACTGGCACGGAAATCGGACGCCGGAATCCGTGCGTGCCGACACGTCGACTGAGATTGCCTTGAACCTGCTGGCGGCGCCGAACTGGCAGGAGTTGACGCAGGGAATTGAGCTGGTCACGAACAACCATTTCGATACCGACGGCGTGCTTTCGGTCTGGACAGTGCTGACGGGCGAGCGCGCGCTGCAATTACGTGAGCCGCTGATCAAGGCCGCTGAAGCCGGAGACTTTTCCGAGTTGAGTTCGGAAGACGGCGTACGCGCCAGCATCGTTATCCAGGGATCAGATTCGCCCACTGATGACACGGGATCTCCACTGGCCACACAACTCGCCGGCGGTCCGGTGGACGACGCGCGGGCCTACGAACTCGTCCTGCCGCACGTCGAACGCGTCTTAACGCGCACACATGAATACGAAGCCATGTGGCGCGAGCCCTGGAATCGCATTGCGGCCGCCCTCGAGAGTTTCGCGAAAGGCGCTTCGCGAGTCGAAGAAGACGATAAAGCGAAGGTTTCTGTGGTTACGCTCGCGCCTGAAGTTTTCAGCCCTTCCGGTTTCAAGCCGACGCGCCACGCGGCGCCCTTCACCGCAATCTCAGCAAATGCCCGCGGCGAAATCTTTCTGATCGCGACACCTCTCGACAATGGCTGGGCGTATCGCATCGATTATCCCTACTACTCCTGGGCCGAGACGGTGGTGCGGCCGCGAATTGTGCGGCGGGATCTGGGTCAACTGATGACTCAACTCAACGAGCTGGAAAAGAATTCATCAGCGAGATGGAGACTGGATTCGTCAGAGTTGGCGTCGGCGGCGAAGTTTTTGGATGAGGAAGGGAAGCTTGCCGCGTCGAGTCTCGAACCGGATGTAGTTGCCACTGCAGTGAGAAATGCGTTGAGTGATACACAGAACCAGCCTGCGAAGCAGGCGGCATATTAGTAGCCCCGGGCGTCAGCCCGGGGATCCCGTTGCAAGAAACGTCCAGAGCCCCGAAGGGGCGACG
>DATENS010000182.1:0-32295 GCA_035274925.1 Pyrinomonadaceae bacterium
TGATGCGGTGAGTAAAGAACATTGACCTGCGTTGCGGAAATGCCGTGCTTAACCACGCGGTCTACTTTGAGTTGTACGTCGCCCAGCTTCAGCCGCGCGATCACTTCGCGTAGTTGCTCTTCGGGCCAGCCCACATCGATGAGCGCGCCGAGCAGCATGTCGCCACTGATGCCGGCGAAACAATCGAGATACGCGATAGTCATAGGTCCAAAGCTTCCGGCGCCTGTGACAATCGCAGCCTGGTCAATACGCGGTGCGCCGCCGCCGCTGCCCCGAGGCCGTTGTCGATGTTCACCACCGTCAATCCGGTCGCACAGCTATTGAGCATGCCAAGCAGCGGCGCGAGGCCGCTAAAGCTCGCGCCGTATCCTACGCTGGTCGGCACCGCGATCACGCAACTATCGACTAGCCCTCCCACGACACTGGGCAAAGCGCCTTCCATTCCGGCGACAACAATGACTACGTCCGCATCTTTCAAATAGCCGGCATGTTCAAGCAAGCGATGAATGCCGGCCACGCCCACGTCAAACAGCGTCTCAGTCGAGTCGCCCAGAAAACGCAAAACGCCCGCGGCCTCTTCAGCCACCGGCAGATCGGCTGTTCCGGCGGCGATCACGAGAGCCTGTCCCACCTTCGCTTTGGGAAAACTGCCCGCTGTAACCAGGCGAGCGGTTGGATGGTAAATCGCTTCAGGGACCTGGGTACGAATCGCTTCGAAATGTGCGTCAGTAACCCGGCTGGCCAGGGCCGTCCCGGTGCGCTCAACCATGGAAGCCATGATCGCGGCCACCTGGTCAGGCGATTTGCCGGCAGCATAAATAAATTCGGGCATCGCCTGGCGCAGGACGCGATGATGATCGAGACGAGCGAAATCGCTAATCGATTCAGTCGGCTGCCAGCGAAGCTTCTCGATCGCCTCGTCCGGAGAAACGCTGCCGCTCTCGACATCCATTAAGAGCTGTTTCAAAACTCGACTATCCACGTGTAAGTAACCCCTCGTTCATGCTTCCATGCCGCAAACCTTGTAAGTCAAGCGTCACATAGACGTACCCGGCTGACTTCACCGCGGCAATAATATCTTCGCGCGCGGTTAAGGCGCGCTCGATCAGAAGTGGATCAACTTCAATCCGGGCAAGCTTGTCATGATGACGGACGCGCAGGTCGTCGAATCCGAGTTGCCGCAATGCGCGCTCAGCGCGATCCACCTGCTTCAGTATCTCGACCGTAATCGGCGTGCCGTACTCCACCCGACTTGAGAGACAAGCCATAGCCGGCTTGTCCCAATTGCTCAGACCAAGATGACGGGCCAGAGCGCGAATCTCTTCCTTGTTCATCCCCGCTTCGCACAGCGGACTGCGCACGCCCAGCTCGCGACCGGCCTTGCGCCCCGGCCGAAAATCTCCCGTATCATCCACGTTGAAGCCATCCACCACAGCCGCGAAGCCTCGCTCCTCGGCGACATCTACCAACGCGCCGTAAACGTGTTCTTTACAGAAGTAGCACCGGTTAGTGGGATTTGCGGCATAGCGCGGATCGCTCACCTCAGCGGTTTCGACGCGAATAAAGGGAAGGCCTATCGCGTTAATGGTTTCCAGCGCCTCGCGCTCCTCCTCGGCCCCGAAACTAGCCGAAGACGCAATCACTGCCAGCACGTTCTCCGGGCCCAGCAGATCAAGTGCGATTTTCGCAACCAAAGTGCTGTCTACACCGCCCGAATAAGCAACTACGACTCGGCCTAACTCGCTCAGAACGTCCTTTACTCGCTCGAGTTTAGCAAGCACCTGGGGCGAAAAATCGCTCACTGGTACAGGCCGGGAACTATGGTTCACGCTCATCATTTCGATAAGTTGTCTTTTCCTGACGTTTGGTAATGCAGTGTAGCATTAACTCCGCGACGGTTCATTTCACGGGAGTGGAATGGTATAATTCGCCCCCGTTCACAAAACCATTTCGTAATTTTCAACTTTTTACGCCGCATGACCAGGCGAATCCGGAGGAATTCATTATGGCCACAGAGATGAAGCGGTCGGGTGCCACTATCGATCGCCTTGAAGAACTGCTAGGCGACGATGCGAAAGCCCTGCTCGATTACAAGTCACAGACGATTCCCAAAGACCAGCTTTATCTTCCCGGCCCGGATTTCGTGGACCGCGTGATGTCGCAGTCCGATCGTTCGCCGGCAGTGCTGCGATCGATGCAGACCCTGATCGACCACGGAAGGCTGGGGGGCACGGGCTACGTTTCGATTCTTCCGGTCGACCAGGGTGTCGAGCATTCCGGTGGGGCTTCGTTCGCGCCCAACCCTCAATACTTCGATCCCGAAAACATTATTAAGCTGGCCATCGAGGGCGGATGCAACGGCGTGGCTTCAACGTTTGGCGTGCTTGGAAGCATCGCGCGAAAGTATGCTCACAAGATTCCTTTCATCGTCAAAATCAACCACAACGAGTTGATGACCCTGCCCAATCAATTTGATCAAGTCCTGTTCGGAAACGTCAAAGAGGCCCAGAACATGGGCGCCATTGCGGTGGGCGCGACCATCTATTTCGGTTCAGATCAGTCGACGCGGCAGATCACTGAAATTGCGGAAGCCTTCGCTTATGCACATGAATTGGGCATGGCCTGCATCCTCTGGTGCTATCTGCGCAACAACAAATTCAAAACGGCGGAAGGCGACATGCACGCGGCCGCCGATTTGACCGGCCAGGCCAATCACCTCGGCGTCACGATTCAGGCCGACATCGTCAAACAAAAACTTCCCGAGCGAAACGGCGGCTACACCTCAGTCGAGAAGGAACTGGGCAAGTCTTACGGCAAAACCAGCAAGTTGGTTTATGAAAGACTGACCACAGATAACCCCATCGACCTGGTGCGATATCAGGTCGCCAATGGCTACATGGGTCGCGTGGGCTTGATCAATTCCGGCGGCGAATCGAAAGGCGCCGAAGACATGGCCGCGGCTGTGCGCACCGCAGTCATAAACAAGCGTGGCGGCGGCATGGGCCTGATTTCCGGACGCAAGGCCTTCCAACGACCGATGAACGAGGGCGTGCAGCTCCTTAATGCTATTCAGGATGTTTACCTGTCGCCGGAGATCACGATCGCTTAAGGCTCGGCAGAAGTACCCACAGAACCCCTGAAATCATGCCGACACCAATCCAGTGGAAACATGGCCGTGCTCGCCGCCGTCCGGGTCGATCGGAGCCGCGTCCCCTGAACATGATTAAGTCCGCGCTCGGTGAAATGGCGCGCGCGGCCATCACTGAGCCGTTCATGCTCTCGATCGAGCGCCAGGAGATTTTTCTTCGTCGCCTGCCCAAAAGCCTCGACGGTTTTCGTATCGTTCATCTCTCTGATTTCCATTACGGCCCGATGGTCAACCCGGACCACCTGAAACGCGCGGTGCGAACTGCCAACGATTTGCATGCCGATTTGATAGCGCTGACCGGCGACTATATTTCGCAGGATCGCGCTTACGCGGCGCCGTGCGCCGAAGTGGTAGGACGCTTGCGCGCACGCCACGGCGTCTATGCAGTGCTCGGCAATCATGACCATTGGACGGATGCTGCTTTGATCGCGGATTTATTCCGGCTGGAAGGAATTCGCGTCTTGATTAACGAGGGGCTGCGCATCGACTTGCGCGGCGAAACATTTTGGCTCGCCGGTGTGGATGACACGATGGTAGGTCTCGAAGATCTTCCGTTAGCCATGGCCGGCTCCAGCGATAACGAATTCAAATTGTTGCTGGCGCACAACCCAATCATCCTGAGAAGGGCTGCGCGCGCTAATGTGGATTTGGTTCTGAGTGGGCATACTCACGGCGGCCAAGTGGCTCTGCGATCTGAAACCAGCCGGTCAGGCCGTCCGCGCCGCCGGCTCTTGCGCGGGCTCGGCCGGCGCGGCAACACACAAATCTATGTGACACGCGGACTGGGCATGGTCGTGGTGCCGATTAGATACGGATGCCCACCTGAAATATCAGTCCTCGAGTTGCGTCGCATTTGATCCCTTCTCTTTTGGAGTGCGGTCCCGACCTGTCGGGATCCCGCTTTCTTGTAGAAGCTGAAGCGCTGACAAAGTCGCGCACTCCAATATCCCTTTACTGAGCTCTCGTGTCGTCGCGAATCATCACGGTGCCCAACCTGCTGACCGTCTTCCGGATGGCGCTGATTCCCGTTTTCGTTTCGCTGCTCTTCTATCAAAAATTTCTGCTGGCGCTCGGCGCTTTTGTTCTCGCCGGTATCACCGACGGTCTCGACGGATTACTCGCGCGCCGCTTTCATCAGCAGTCGCCGCTCGGCCGGATACTGGATCCGGTCGCCGACAAAATGCTTTTGGTTACTTCATTTGTCGTGCTCTCGATGCCCAGCGTGTACCCCGCCCCCATCCCTAAACACCTACCAGTGCCTTTTTGGGTCACCATCACCGTCATCAGTCGCGACGTTTTTATCCTGGTAGGTGCGGCAGCCATCAACATGGTCACCGGCTTTCGCGGCTTTCAGCCGTCGTCGCTGGGCAAAATAAGCACCGCCATCCAGATTCTCGCTGTGGCCGCCGTGATCGTGGCCGCCCAAATTCGGGTCGGCGCCGGGTATTACCTCCCAACCATCTATACAACTGTCTTCGCGTTCGCCCTTTTCTCAGGCATTCACTACATCTTCTTTGTCTCTCGCCTGATGAATCAGGAGCGCCAATAAACCGGCCACCGCTGCCCCGAGTCCCTCTATTCAAGGTTGACAGTCCCCGACTCACATATTATATTAAGCCCGTATTCAACCCCGAAACGGTGAAAAGAGTGGAGTATCTGCGATGAGTAAGATTATTGGTATCGATTTAGGAACAACAAACTCGGTAGTGGCGGTCATGGAAGGCGGCGAGCCTATCGTTATCACCAACTCAGAGGGTGGCCGAACGACCCCCTCCGTGGTGGCTTTTGCGAAAGATGGCAACCGCCTGGTCGGCCAGGTAGCCAAACGGCAGGCCGTCACCAACCCGGAAAACACTATCTATTCAATCAAACGGTTTATGGGCCGGCGCTTCAACGAAGTGTCCGAGGAAATTAAGCAGGTGCCCTACAAGGTTCAGGGCTCAGGTGCGGGCGGTGACGTGCGCATCGTTGCCGGCGGTAAAGAGTGGAGCCCGCCCGAAATCTCGGCCATGATTCTGCAAAAGATGAAGCAGTCCGCCGAGGATTATCTTGGCCAGAAGGTCGAGAAGGCGGTGATCACGGTCCCGGCCTACTTTAACGACTCGCAGCGCCAGGCGACCAAGGACGCCGGAAAAATTGCGGGCCTGGAAGTCATGCGCATCGTCAACGAGCCGACCGCGGCGGCACTGGCTTATGGTTTGGACAAAAAGAAAGACGAGACCATCGCCGTGTTCGACTTCGGCGGCGGTACCTTCGACATCTCGATTCTTGAAGTAGGCGAAGGCGTGGTGGAGGTTAAGTCGACCAATGGAGACACACATCTGGGCGGTGACGACATTGATGAGGCCCTGATCGAATGGATCATCGACGAGTTCAAGAAAGACCAGGGCATCGATCTTTCCAAAGACAAGATGGCCTTGCAGCGTCTCAAGGAAGCAGCGGAAAAGGCCAAGATCGAGCTTTCGTCGACGATGGAAACGGAAATCAATCTTCCCTTCATCACCGCGGACCAGTCCGGTCCGAAGCACCTGGTGATGAAACTGACTCGCGCTCGCTTTGAGCAACTGGTTGACCCACTCTTCAAACGCCTGATGCCGCCCGTGGAACAGGCGCTGAAGGATGCCGCTCTCGATCAAAGCAAAATTGACGAGATTGTCCTGGTGGGTGGTTCGACACGCATCCCCAAGGTCCAGGAACTGGTTAAAGGGTTTTTCGGAAAAGAACCCAACAAGAGCGTAAACCCGGACGAAGTGGTCGCGATCGGCGCGGCAGTGCAGGCCGGAGTTTTGTCGGGAGAGAAAACCGACATCCTGCTGCTCGACGTTACGCCTCTCAGTCTGGGCATTGAAACTCTCGGTGGAGTCTTTACCAAGCTCATCGAACGCAACACGACGATTCCGACCCGCAAGTCTGAGATCTTTTCCACGGCTTCGGATAATCAAACATCCGTCGAAGTGCATGTGTTACAGGGCGAGCGGCCCATGGCAGGGGACAATCGCACCCTCGGGAAGTTCCATCTGGTGGGCATTCCACCGGCGCCGCGTGGCATGCCGCAAATCGAAGTCACTTTCGACATTGACGCCAACGGCATCGTGAACGTGTCCGCGAAAGACATGGGCACCGGCCGTGAACAGAAGATCACGATCACCGCGTCGTCAGGTCTCAGCAAAGACGAGATCGACAAGATGATGCGCGATGCCGAGTCGCACTCCGCCGAAGACGCGACCAAGCGTGACGAGATCGAAGCGCGGAACAAGCTTGACGGTCTGATCTATCAAATGGAAAAGACCCTGAACGAAAACCGCGAGAAGGTAAGCAGTGTAGCCGGCGAAGTCGAAGCCGCGATTGCCGACGCAAAGAAGGCGGTCGAGGAAGGCGGCGTGGAACGCATGAACAATGCCTTCAACGCGCTCACTACGGTTTCACACAAGATGGCTGAGCAGCTTTATCAGCAGCAATCCAGCTCTGCGCCGGAAACTGAAACGACTGATCAATCGTCAGCCGCGGGCGCCGGAGCGACGGGCCAGTCCGGCGGTGAGGACAATGTGATCGACGCCGAATATGTCGACGTCGACGAAGAGAAGAAGTAAACAAATTGCCGATTGCCGATTTTTGATTGCCGATTGGTCGCTGGCCAAACTCGCTTGCTGAAGGCGTGGCTTAGGTCCGAGATCAATCGGCATTCGGCAATTAGCAATTGGCAATACCGAAGATGGCCAATAAAGAAGACTTCTACAAACTCCTGGGCGTCAAACGCGACGCCAAGCCGGACGAGATCAAGAAGGCCTATCGCCGGCTGGCTCGGAAGTACCATCCTGACGTAAATCCAGGTGACAAGTCGGCGGAAGAACGCTTCAAACAAATGAGCGAAGCGTTCGACGTGCTTTCAGATCCGAAAAAGCGCACCGTTTACGATCGCTTCGGCCAGTACTCGGAAAATCTTGCGGATGCGGCGGCGCGTGGAGGCGGCGCATCCTACACAACTCGCGGCGCCCCTTTCGATTTTTCCGGATTCGACTGGGGTTCTACCACGACCGGGGCCGGCGCGGGCAGCAGCTTCCGCGATATCTTCGCGGACCTCTTTGGCGGCGCCAAGGCTGAACGCGAACCTCCTCGCCCACAGCCACAACGCGGCGCGGACATTGAGATGCCGCTCTCGCTCAGTTTTGAAGAAGCGATCACCGGTCTCACCACCAATTTAACCGTAAATCGATCCGACCAGTGTCCGCGCTGTCATGGCGCCGGCGACACTGGGGGCACAGTCGGAACGTGTGCGACCTGCAAAGGCTCGGGGCAAGTGCAACGTGCCGGCGGCCGTCTGCGATTTACGCAAGAGTGTCCGGACTGTGGTGGCACAGGCAAACGCCGGCCGCCATGTTCCGTGTGCAAGGGCAAAGGAACACTGCCAAAGACTGAAACCGTCAAGGTACGCATTCCCGCTGGGGTGGACACGGGCTCGCGCGTGCGCGTGCCAGGCAAAGGCGAGGGCGGGAGACTCGGCGCGCCTGCCGGTGATTTGTTCATTATCACCAACGTGGGCCGGCACCAGCACTTCACGCGCAAAGGCGACAACATTTATGTGACGGTGCCGATCACTGTGCCCGAAGCTGCGCTGGGCGCAAAGATTGAAGTACCGACCGTTTCCGGCAAGGCGCAGTTGCGGATTCCGCCCGGCACGCAATCGGGACAGAAGTTTCGCCTGCGCGGCAAAGGCGCGCCGTCGTTGCGCGATCCAAATGCGCACGGCGATCAGTTCGTAGAAGTGCAGGTAATCCTGCCGAAAGTGATCTCGGAAGAGACGAAAGAGTTACTGCGTAAGTACGCGCAGATGAATAGCGAGAACCCGCGAGTGGCAATGGGATTGGAATAGTGAATCGTAAATGGTAAATCGTAAATAGAAGCCGTTTTATTTTCTATTCACGATTGACGATTTACCAGCCATGAAGAAGCGCGCCAAGACATTCACGATCAGCGCCGTGGCGGAACAGTTCGAGCTGCATCCGCAGACGCTCAGAATGTACGAACGTGAAGGGCTTTTGAAACCCTCGCGCTCAGAAGGTAACACCCGTCTTTACACGGATGCCGATCTTGAACGGTTGGAAGTCATTCTCTCTTTAACGCGCGATCTGGGGGTGAACCTCGCCGGAGTCGAGATCATCCTGAACATGCGCGAAAAGATGGACGCGATGCAGCGCGAGTTCGAGCGGTTTTTTGAATATCTGCAATCTCACGTCGAAGAGTTTTCTCACATCACTGAAGCGCCGCCGCCCGAAGCCGGAGCTCTGGTTCCCATCAGCCGTATCAATCGTCCTGTCCCCACGAAGCGCCGCGCAGCGGGTGGCAGATCCTCGCGGTAAACACTATCCAGCTTCCCTTGCGTCTTTGCGCCTTTGCGTGAGATCGCTTCTGCACACGACTTATTTCACGCAAAGACGCAAAGTCTCGCTAAGAGTTCTCCGACTCTTACTCGACATTCATCGCATCCAACATCAAAATAGCTCCTTTCAAAAACCCAATGGATCTTCAATCTCTTTCATCCCCGCTGACCTTTCTCGGCAAACTAATCGACGACGAGACGCAACTCGACGTCCTCAAAGATTACGAATCCTGGTGGCGCTCTGAAGGCGTCGCGATCTCTGCGGCCGTGGACCGCGCCGGCACGCCGTGGTTGCGCAGGTTCGATGAATACGGAAAGCGCGTGGATGAAATTCTCTTTCCACCTGAATACTGGAAGATGCTCAAGCGAGGTTACCAGGCCGGCGTTATCTGGCGACCGTTCGCTGATAAATCCAGAGCCTCGCTGCGGATGCACTACCTCATCGACTATGTGACCTGCTTCTTCGACGCGGGTCTTGGCTGTCCATACATCGTTTCGATGTCGACGGCTGTTCCTATCAAGAAGTACGGCACGCCCGAGTTGCAGGAGCGTTTTCTGCCGAAACTTCTCAGACGCGACGAAAACGTCTGGCAGGGCGCCACGTGGATGACGGAAATCAAAGGCGGCTCAGATTTGGGCGCTACCGTGGAAACAACTGCGCGCTACATCGGCAAGTCAGAACCGCCTGCGGTAGCGGGCGGGCACTGGATCCTGAATGGCGACAAATACTTTGCGAGCAACGTCGGCGCCGAACTGGCGATCGTGGCCGCGCGTCCCGAAGGCGCACCGAAAACTCCCCAGGGCCTCGCGCTGTTTCTTGTGCCGCGTTATCGCGACGACGGCCAACTCAACCATTTTATTCGCCGGATTAAGAACAAGATCGGCACCCGCTCAGTTCCCACCGGCGAAGTCGAGCTGCGCAACAGTGAAGCTTATTTACTCGGCAAACCGGAATGGGGCATCTATCTGATTCTCGAGTCACTCAATCTTTCACGCGTGGGCAACATCACCGGCAGTGTGGCTCTCGCGCAACGGGCGCTCGCGGACGCGCTTGCATTCGCGCAGCAGAGAGTCGCATTCGGCAAACCCATCATCGAGCATCCACTCTTGCGACGGCAGTTCGATGAGCGCATCACTCAGTTGCAGGACGCGCGTGCGCTGATGTGGAAGGCCATGCAACTTCTCGACGAAGTTTGGCAGGAAAGCCCGCGGTATTCTGATCGCTATCACCTGTTTCGCCTGGTTGCGCACCTCGCAAAATACTGGACGGCCGAAATGGCAGCGCAATTTGCGAAGTGGAACATGGAAGTTCACGGCGGCATGGGTGTGCTTGCGGAGTACCCGGCGGAACGCTGGCTGCGCGAAGCGATGATTCTGCCCATCTGGGAAGGGACACCGCATCGTCAGATGCTCGACGGTCTGGAAGTGATGGAACGCAAACGCGCTCATCAGATGCTGTTTGATGACCTCGCGCAGTTTGCCGATCCAGTCGAGCTAAAGGACATCTCGTCCCGCCTTGAGCAGCACTTGCAATTGCCTGCAGAAGAAAAGGAAGCGGGCATCGAAGAGATCTTCCGGCAGCTCGCAGCGTTCACTGCGCGATCCTGTCAGAATTGGTAACGTTGCTGGCGAGCGATCTTCGCCGTGCGTCGTTCTTTGCGCCTTTGCGTCCATCTAAGCTATAAAAGACCTGCGGCCCTCTCTCAAAAAACTCTCTCCTCGGTTTTCTTAACTTCGTAATCTGGGAATCTTGATATGATCTATCGTTATCTTTTTTGCCTGCTCATCTTAATCGCGCTTGGCAGTACAATCGTGAACGCTCAGGATGTTCATTCTTACTCAAACCCTTCGGCGGTGCGGGTGCGCCATGTCGATCTGGACTGGAACGTTCTGTTCGATCAAAAAATCCTGAAGGGCACGACGACCCTGACGATTGAAAGAACTTCTCCGGCCGAACCTTTAATTCTCGACACGCGCGACTTGAAGATCGACAGAGTCGAGACGTCTGCGAATGGCTTCAGGTATTCACCGGCGACTTTCACCGTCGGTGCGCGGGACAAGGTCCTCGGCGCGCCCCTGACAATTCCCTTGCCTGCCCGGGCTAATCGAGTTCGCATTCACTATTCCACCGACCCCACGGCTTCCGGCCTGCAGTGGCTCCAGCCTTCGCAGACCGCCGGCAAGAAAGATCCGTTTGTCTTTACGCAGTCGCAGGCGATTCATGCGCGCAGTTGGATTCCTTTGCAGGACACGCCGCAGGTGCGTGTTACTTACACCGCGCGCGTGCGCACGCCGCGCCATCTGCTCGCGGTTATGAGTGCGGACAACGTTTCCGGCACAGCGCGGGACGGCGACTACCAGTTCCGCATGCGCCAACCGATTCCGTCTTATCTGATCGCACTCGGCGTCGGTGATTTGCGTTTTCGCAGTCTGGGCCCGCGCACCGGAGTGTACGCCGAGCCTTCGGTAATTGATCTGGCCGCGCGAGAACTGAGCGACACGGAGAAGATGGTGGTCGCTACCGAGCGACTTTATGGCCCATACCGCTGGGACCGCTATGACATTCTGGTTCTGCCGCCGAGTTTCCCTTATGGGGGAATGGAGAATCCGCGGCTTACGTTTGCCACACCGACAATTCTGGCCGGAGACAAGAGTCTGGTCTCGCTCATCGCCCACGAGTTGGCGCACTCCTGGTCCGGCAATCTGGTCACCAACGCGACTTGGCGCGACTTCTGGCTGAACGAAGGCTTTACCACTTATCTCGAGCGGCGAATTCTCGAAGCAGTCTACGGGCACGCGCGTGAAGAGATGGAGGCCACGCTCGGTTTGCGTGATCTGAATGACGACATCGCCACCCTGCCCGATGCCGACGAAATTCTGCACATCGATCTCCAGGGAAGAGATCCGGATGAGGGCTCAACCGATATTCCTTACGAGAAGGGTGCGCTTTTCCTGCGTCATCTCGAACAGACATTCGGGCGCGCAGCCTTCGATCGCTTCCTGCGCGGTTACTTCAATCATTTCGCTTTTCAGAGCATTACCACTGAGCAGTTCGTGACTTATCTTAAGCAGAACCTCCTCGACAAGAATCCGGCGCTCGCCGAGCGAGTTCCAGTTGATGAGTGGATTTACAAACCCGGACTTCCCGCCAGTGCGCCCAAGCCGAGCTCATCGGCGTTTACTCGAGTTGAAGAGCAGGCAAAGCGCTGGTTGCGGGGCGAGGTTCCAGCCACAAAGATCGAAACCGCCAAATGGACGACTCAGGAATGGCTGCATTTCTTGAAGTTCGTACAGGATCAAGTCACTAAAGGAATCGAGGGTGAGCGAATTGTTTTGTCAGTGCCACCCGGCACCGCGCCTCCCTCACAACGCATGACTGAGCTCGATAGCGCTTTCAACCTGACGCGTTCCGGCAATTCCGAAATCGCATTTCAGTGGCTGGTAATGTCGATCCGCAATCGTTATGAGCCGGCGTATCCGCGCCTGGAAGAATTTCTCATGTCGATCGGGCGCCGCAAATTCATCAAACCGCTCTACGAAGAATTAGCCAAGACGCCGGAGGGAAAAGCGCGCGCCATGCGAATCTACGCGCGGGCCCGCTCAACTTATCATCCGATCGCGGTCACCTCGGTGGATGATGTACTCAAATGGCCGAGCGAATGAATAGACCGGATCCAATCAGTCTGTTAGTAACGTAGCGGGAAGTATTCGATGCGATCTCTCGGCTCCTCTTTCATAATCGTTTTTCTTTGCGTTGCTGTTGCCGTCGCGACCCAGTCGGACGCGAATGTCTCGTATCGCTTTCGTGTGTCGGGCAAGATCGTCTTCAAGAAAACGCAATTCCCTCCGGGGGCCACCGTTTATGTGATGGGAACACGTCCCATCAGCGGACGACTTCCATGGACTCATGCCGCCAAAGACGGCAAGTTCTCGATCGACTTCTCAGACCTTCCGGACGACTTCCGCGTGTGTGCTCACCCCGGTGAAACAAGCGGACTTCTACCTCTTGCGCCCACTCCTGAGGCAGGGGAGAAAATGACCATCAAGCTCTCATGCACAAAAGACTTTCGTCTAGACGGGGACCATCGCCACCAGCACGTGAAGTTGGAGTTAAAGTAACTCGCCCTGGATGGTGTCCTGATTTGTCTTAGCGCCTTTTGTACTTGTTCGCGGCTTTGCGAGAAATCGATTGGCGCAAAAAGAATTCCACATCCGCACACTGCCCCGCTTCTAAACGGATTGACGCCAGTACGGCAGAGGGCATACATTCTTCACTTTTCCACGCCCTAACAATCCATGACCCGCGAATGAAGAGTTGAAAATGTCTGCAGCCAACTCTTCATGGAAAGGGACTAAATGATTAGTAACGCCACCAGACGCACGATCCTGCGCTGGGTCCACCTTGTCCTCGCCATTCCCATTCTCGGTTACATTTACAGCCCGTTTGAAGAGATTCCCCAGTACGCTCCCGCTGTTCGGTTGGTCTTCGTTCCGATAATTATGCTTGCGGGATACTGGATGTGGCGGGGCTATCTCTTCGCGATTATCGGCGTGGCGTTATGGGTCGGGGCATTTTACTTGTCCGGATTCGGAGCGGCTTTCCTGAGTCAGGTCGCTCTATTCATTGGGTGGAGGATTTGGTTGTTCATTCGTGCGCGAAACAAGAGGAACGCGTCTGGATCGAAATGAAGGTCGCCGAATTACTTTGATAGCAAAAGGAAACCTATATGCCCGCCGCAAAAACTAAGAAGCAGTTGTCATCCAAACAGATTGAAGAGCTAATCAAGACCCTGAAGACGCGTTTTGAGAAAAACATGAACCGCCACAAGGGCCTCGCTTGGGACAAGGTGCAAGCAAAGCTGGAGGCTAGCCCTGAAAAATTGTGGTCACTCAATGAAATGGAAAGCACCGGCGGTGAGCCGGATGTGGTCGGTCAGGATAAAAAGACGGGCGGCGGATACATTTTTTATGATTGTTCAGCAGAGAGTC
This sequence comes from Pyrinomonadaceae bacterium, assembly GCA_035274925.1. GTDB lineage: Bacteria > Acidobacteriota > Blastocatellia > Pyrinomonadales > Pyrinomonadaceae > UBA11740. The sequence goes on from DATENS010000182.1 coordinate 13,515, forward strand.
CTAAAGGCCGACGAAGCGTCTGTTACGACCGTGAAGCGCTGGAGGCCAGGAAGGAACACAAACCAAAAGATAGCGCTATGAATATGGCTGCGGCCATGGGCATTGAACTCTTAACAGAAGAAGAATATCGGGAGCTGCAGAAACTTGGAGAGTTCGACACAAAGACGTCGAGCTGGGTGAAAACACCTGCTGAGATCAGAAAACTGGGCGGCGCCCTCTTTTGTGATCGCCGCTACGGCAATGTCTTCACCTATCACAACGGCGCCGAGTCTTACTATGGCGCCAGGGCGTTCCGTGGCTCGCTAAGGATTTAAGACACACCGGTACAGAACCGGGAGCGGTAGCGACCGGATGCTAAATGCTACTTAAGCATTCGGTACAGAAACTGGAGCGGTAGCGACCGGATGCTAAATGCTACTTAAGCATTCGGTACAGAACCGGGAGCGGTAGCGACCGGATCATAAATGCTACTTGGGTGTCAGCATCCTGCGGCTCCGCTCCTCACAGTGGCTCACCTTGGTCATACATTACGTATGCTATGGCATCGGCCAAAGCCTTTTCCGTCCACAGATATTTCTTACTACCGCGGTAGGCCCAAGGGCTCCTTTCGTTCATCCAGCAACCTTCTTCCTTCATTTTTCGCGTGGCGTTCGCCTTTAGAGCGTTGAGAACACGATCGGGCTTGCAATTCGCTGAGATAACCGTGTGTACATGGTTCGTGCGAACATTCAAAGCCCAAAGTGACCAGTTTCGAAAATCGCAGGTCTCGCGAATCGCTAACTCAATTGCTAATCTTCGCCGCCGACCAAACCTCACCGGAGACTGTTTTCGTAACTTCTCCTCATATTTTCTTCTTTGGCGATCTGCGGGCAACTTCGGCGTATCGTATGTTCTATGAAACCGATCGACCGCCCCGCGAGCGTCGCCATGCAACCACGTGCCAAAAGCGCGGAAAGTAATCAAGTATCCAAGCGGAGTATGATGTTCATTGAACTCAACAGAAGATTGGCTCATGGCGAACGGAGATATTAGCCATTAACGTCATCGGTGGAAATGTAATGAATCTTGCATCGAGGGAGGGGTACAGAACTCGGGGGCGTAGCGACGTTCCTGTGCCTGACTGAGCCTGTGGCGGGTCAACTTCACCGCATTCCTCCAGTCACATTTAGCATCCGGTCGCTACCGCTCCCGGTTCTGTACTATGGGCATTCGTGATATAAGGCGGTTCCATGAGTAAGGCAATCCTCGTCCTGGCTCTCCTCCTGGTCGCACCCTCGGCATTCGGCCAGAACAACAACAGCGTACCGTCGGGCGGCAAGACAAGCGAGACCAGTCCGACTAAGACAACCACGCCGGCGAAGAAAAAGTCCGTCACGAAAACGACTCCCAAACCAGACAAGCCCGTGGCTTCGCCTTGCGGCGTTTACAAGAGTGACTCCAACTTAGGTGATAAATGGTTTTCGCTCGGACAGTCAGGCAACAGGTATTTCTGGTACAACCCGCACAAGACAACCTGCGATGTGAAAACCGGCGTGCTCAAAACCTGGATCAAGGAAGTGCACAAAAACACCGACGGGGACTACGCAATGGTGCTGTACGAATTCAAGTGCAAGACGAACCAACTGCGCGTCAAGACGGTGATTGAATACGACAAGAACGGCGGCCTCCTGGAAACCAACAACCATCCCGACGACGCCTGGCAGGACGTAGCCCCCAATACCGCCGGCGAAACCATGATGAAAACGATCTGTGGCCGGTCGTAGCACCAAAACTCCACATATAACTCACGGATTGGATCAGTGGATCGTTGGATAAGTGAATCATCCTCGGCTGCTTGCAATATTTCTCTGGCTCTGGCGTCTTCATAGATAGAATGCGGATCATTTTGGAGGAATCACTATGAATGTTCAGAGGTGGGCAAGGATCGCCGGAGTCCTTGTCCTGGTCTCTCTAGTGGCGGGCGGATTTGGCGAAGCTTACGCGCCGTCAAAGATAATTGTGTCCGCCGACGCAGCGGCCACCGTGGCCAACATCAGGAATTTTGAGTTTCTGTACCGTCTGGGCTTCGCGGCTTTCCTGATCGAGTCCTTGTGCGATATTGCCCTGGTAGTGATCCTCTACGCGCTGCTCAAACCGGTGAACAAAGAGCTCTCTTTGATGGCCGCATTCATTGCTCTGGTAGGCACCGCTGTCTTCGCTGTTGCCGAGCTATTCTACGTCGCGCCGGTGCTTATCATGCGCGGCGCCGCCGATTACTTGAACACCTTTTCGCCCGCTCAACTCAACAGCCTGGTGCTGCTGTCGCTCAAGTTCTATTCATATGGCGGGATGATAACCACCGCATACTATGGCGTGGGCTGGCTTATCCGCGCCTGGTTGATCTTTCGTTCAGGCTATCTGCCAAAGTTCCTGGGAGTGCTGATGGCGATCGGCGGCCTTGGATTCGTGGTAAGAAATTTCCTGTTGATTCTCGCCCCCAACTACGCCGCTACCGTGCTTCTGATGTTGATGTTTCCGGGCGCGCTGCTGCTGGCAGTGTGGTTGATAGTGAGGGGCGTCGACCTTCCGAAATGGAATTCGAGGGTAAGCGCTGAAGATGTTGCGTGATCCGCTTTATTAACGAGGCATTCAAATACTGGCTTCGTTGCTCCGTTGAGGGTTATGCTTTCGGTGTAGTCTGCGGATGGGAAAGCCGTGCCGCTCATTTCACCACGAAACTGCGACCGTAGGCTCCGTAGTCATTGGTCTTGATTCCGTTTCGCGTGGTGCCTTTGTAAGCAGACTCTCCGGGCCGCAACTCAATCGTCACTGACCCGCCGCTTTCCCTCGTGAACTTGCCGGCATGTGCCCCCGCATTACAGATCGAAGAATCGATGGTGTAAATGTCGCTGCCCCAGACCATTCCCTCCGCACCATTGGAGGGACATTTGAATTTGTGTGTCTTACCGTTTTCACCACCAACGATCGTCGCCGGCGTATTCCATAACACCGGGGTCTGATCATCGGCTTCGCGCACAAGCGCCTCAGTGTTTGGCGTTTGGAAAACGAAGCTGCTCCCGTAGAAGCCGTAGGGACTGGACGTCACGCCGTTTCTTTCACTGCAGCCAAAGATCGGACGAGATGGGCGCAATTCGATGGTTACAGTGCCGCCTTGCTGAAAGTTGATCAATCCGCTATGGACGGCGGCGGTGCAGATGGATGAATCAGCCGTGTAGATGTCGCTACCCCAAACCGAACCGGCCGCGCCTCCGGGCGAACATGACAGCGTGAACGTTTGTCCTGGTTTGCCAGCCAGTGATGCGGCATTCGCTTGCCAGGTCGTGGGCGTTCCATTACCGGCTGAAGATGGCGGCGCCGCAGCCGATGTTGGTGACGAGGTGTCAGGTGCGGCATGGCCTCCTCCGCCGGCATTGTCATGCTTCAGTTTTGAACAACCGGCAATACCGAACGCTGCCGCCAGTAAAAGGACGACGCAAGCGCAAGTGATCCGTCGCTCGCGACCTAACAGTGATTGAGTCTTTTGTTGCGATGGGGACACGAGAACCTCCTTTCCAAAGTGCCCGCATAGTTTACTCAACGAGTCTGCTTATGCAACGTCCACAGATTTCGCAGATTGCTCAGATTTATTAAGCGATGGATATGAGTTTAGATATTGCTGAGCCCGGGAACGGTCGGTAAATTGCTTTGATCCTGGGGCTTGCTCAGCAGGCTTAATGCTGTCGCCCGCGACGCAGGCTTAAACAAACTCTTCTTGAGCTAACCTCGCCACGATGTTAAAGTGTGCCGCCTAAGAGACAGTTCTAAGACGTTTTCAAATTTCGAGTTCTACTAAATTCCACCTGGAATAATTCTTCTTGATGCGGCGCTTTCTCAAGCAGATCCTCTTCGCTTTTCCGATCCTCGCGATCCTTTGTGTGGCGACGGCGCCATCCGCGGCCCAGGATCTCGACACTGTAACTATTTCGGGACGCGTCATGGATCAGAACGGCGCCATAATTCCCGGGGCCTCAGTCACCGCCACTCTAATTAAGACAAACGTCGAGCGCACGGTGGTCGCCAATGACGAAGGCCGCTACCGGATCATTCAGCTCGAGCCGGGCGTTTACTCGGTGAAAGCGTCCTTCACCAATTTTGCTGCCGAAGAAAAGACCGAACTGACCACCATCGCAGGCCAAAATGTTCAGCTTGATTTCGCTTTGAAGCCGGCGGATGTGACTGCTGAAACTGTCGTGGTCACGGCCAATCCGCCAGAGGTCGACACTTCGCGCACGGTGGTAGGCGGCACGGTCGAGACCCGCGAGGTCGATGCCCTGCCGGTGGTCTCGCGCTCGCCACTCGATTTGATCTTCACGCTCGGCGGCGTCAGTGACGAGGCCCTCTCAGTTCGGGATCTCGCCGAAGATCGGACCAGTTCGCGATCGACTCCGGAAGAAGCCGGCATCTTCTCGTTATCAGGCGGGCCGGCATATTCGAACAACATCACCATCGACGGAATGGACAACAACGATGACCGCGCCGCGCGGGAAAGGATGAACCCATCGTTGGACGCGATTGAAGAGGTCCAGGTCATTCGCAATCAGTTCGCCGCCGAATACGGCCGGGCGTCCGGCGGCCGCGTGAATTTGCGTACGCGCGGCGGCTCGAACAAATTTCATGGCCGCGCCTACTATTTCTTTCGCAACGACTTCTTCAACGCGAACACCTTTAACAACAAACGACTGGGCCTCTCGCGTTTGCCGTTCGAAGAACACGATCCGGGTTTTACTTTTAGCGGTCCCGTGGTAATCCCGCGGATTTACAACGGCCGCAGCCGCACGCACTTTTTCACTTCATACGAGTACGACACGATTCTTGACTCGACCACCATCAATACCCTGGTGCCGATTGATAAGAACCCGCTGTTTCCGTTACCGGCCCCCACCAATCTGAGCGAGAAGCGCAACGAGAACCCGTCCGCCCCGGCCCTGGTCGCGCCTAACGGGATTGCACCGTTTGTTGAGGCGATAAGCACTCCGCAAAAGACGCACACGTTCACCACACGCGTCGATCACAAATTCACGGACATGCACAACGGGCAGATTCTGTGGCAACTGGGCCGCTTTAATAATCTACGACAGTTTGGCGGCGGCAGCCGGCTGGCCGAATCCCTGCAGGGTCGGACCCGCAATACTGATTCAATTGCCTATCTCGACAATTATGTGATTTCCGGGAAGGCCGTGGCCCAGACGCGTTTCCAATGGTCGCGTCTGACTCCGGCGATTACCGCAACCGGCGGGGCCACCAGTCCCGTGGTGCTGATCGATATTCATGACGAGCGAAGCCTGATCACCGGCACCTTGGTGGCGGGAAGCTCAACCACGGGCGCGACCGATCGCCGCGAGACTCGGTTTCAGGGACAGGAAATATTCGCGTATATCACGGGCCAGCACTCGTTAAAGTTTGGCGGCGACATTCAGCAAATCAAATCGACTTTTATCGATCTCTCGGATGCCACCGGAACGTTTGACTTCGACAGTTTCGGAGATTTTCTCCAGAACAGAATCAGCCGCTTTCGGCAGAATTTTCAAACGACCTCGACTCAAAAGAATACTTACATCGGAATCTACGCGCAGGATGATTGGCGGTTGAAGCCGAACCTTCTGTTGAGCTACGGCCTGCGTTGGGAAACTGAAACCATTCTTCCCGACCGCAACAACTTCGGGCCGCGCGTGGCGCTGGCGTACGATCCTTTCAAAAGCGGCAAGACAGTTATTCGCGCCGGCGCCGGGATGTTCTATAACCGCGCCCTGCTTCGCACGATTGACGACTTCACCCTTGGTGCACAGCAGCTCTTTCTCGACACCAACGATATCCCGGTAGCCAATCGAGCGACGGTGCTTTCGCAAATCCGATTCCCGACGCCGCTCACGGCCGACTCAGCCATCGTGCGGCAATTCGGCACGCTGAACACGGGGTTCTCGCGCCGTCTCGATCCCACGCTACGCATTCCGGAAAGTTACCAGGCGAACTTCGGCATCGAGCGCGAGTTACCGCATTCATGGGTGGTCGAAGCGAATTACACTTACAACCGCGGCATTCACTTGTGGCGCGAATTCAACGTGAATGCGCCGCGCTTGCCAGCCGGCTTTTCAAACTTCACCCAGTATCTGTTGTCGGGCGACTTTACGAATTTTCTGAGTGCCCCCGGCGGCTCGCGGCCGATCTACAACGTTTCTAACGCGGGTGATCTGGTCCGGTTTGCGCTCACGCCTTTCAACACCGCCGACCCGAACCGCTGTTTCAATATCACGCTTCCCGATGTCGTGGGCTGCACGCGCGAATCAGGCGTCAATGTCTCAGTCATTAACCTGAACAGCTTTACCTCGGGCACCGCGGTTGACGTCGCGCTGGCCGCCTTGAACGCGCTCAGACCCGATCCGACGCGCACAGAGATCGAGCAGTTGATTTCCGTGGGCAACAGCTTCTATCACGGCGCAACCTTTGAGATCAGGAACCGCTGGCGTCAGAAAAAGAGCGGTGCGGGTTACTCATTCCGCGCAGTCTACACGCTTTCATTCCTGACTGATGACGGCATCGTAAATACTTCAGACGCCCTCGTGCCGGGTGATTTTCGTCGCGAGCGTTCACGCAGTTTGCTCGATCGCCGCCATCGTTTCGCGTTCTCAGGAACGTTCGATACGCCCTGGAAGTTGGGGCATTTGCGCTTCGCGCCTATTGTGCGACTCGCTTCCGGCGCGCCTTTTAATCTTTCCATTGGCGGCGCCGATCGAAATCTTGATGACGTCGGTAATGATCGGCCAAACTTTAGCGGCGACCTGAGTCAGTTGCGTTGGCGCAAGCAGGGCGATTCCTTCGACGCTTCGATTCTCAACCAGTTTTCGCTGCCCCCGATTGGCCAGTCGGGTAACCTGCCGCGCAATGCCGGCACCGGACCGGGCCAGTTCATTTTCGATCTGAACGTATCGCGTGAGTTCAAGGTAGGCGAAAAGATGCGCCTGCGCCTGGGGGTAGAATTCGACAACGTGCTGAACGCCACCGTGTTCAGCTTTGGCAGCGAGTTCATCGACTTCAACGCATTTGGACCCAGCGCTACTCCCGCTCAGCGGCAAGCCTTCCTCGATAACTTTCTGGTGACGCAACGCACCCTGAGGCAACGCCAGGTCCGCTTTGGCATCAGATTCGATTTCTAAAGGACCTTCTCTCTGCGCGCCTTTGCGTGAAATAGCTCCGAGTCAAAACAAAAAGCCCTGCCGAAATCCGGCAGGGACTTTTGCTTTTCTGAATTCGGTCAGCGCGCTACTTAAACTCGAGCACGAGATCCTTTTCGCAGAAATCAAACGCGATCGGATCGGACTCTTCGCCGTCGGCGAAAACCGCTTTGAAGTATTGCTCGCAGTTCTCGTTATCAGTCGATTTGTCCCAAACCAGCTCTTCCGTGGCTCCAGCCGCAATGCCTTCACCAATTTCAAAATAGCCCCACTTCTTGCCATCTTCCGAAACCAGAATCTTTTTGATTTTCTGGCGGGTATTATTGTGGACTTTGAATTTGTATTCAGTTGTTGGCTGAGCAAAACTTGCCGTAAAGCTCAACAGGACCAGGGCCATTGCGAACGCAGTGGCCTTACCAAACTTATTAAAATACATTCATCTTCTCCAGTGATTTTTACTGCCGAGGATTAAACCGGCGGTTGTCGTAGTAGATCAATCGACCGGGCGATGATAGAGGTCAGCTCCACTTTCAGCAAGGCGCGCGGACTCATGTGACGCTGAGTAGCCTTACTGTCCTAAAAGGATACTGACACTGCGACTGTCCTGATTGCTGGTGACGAGGTCCAGTTTGCCGTCGCCGTTCATGTCGCGAACTGCGAATCGCCATACTCCCCGGCCGCTCAGAAACGGCGAGCCCGGCGCTGTGGTGAAGTTGCCGCGCCCGTCACCAAGCATCACCCGCACACCTTCGCCAGCCGCCGCCAGTGCATCAAGCCGGCCATCACGATTTACGTCCGCAAGTTTTACTTGAAAGGCGCTGCGGCCAAAGTCGAACGGCGAGTTTGAGACTTCGGAAAAGCGTCCGGCGCCATCGCCGAGCAGCACCGTCAATCGGCTCTGGTCGTGATGAGTCGCGATCACATCAGGTTTGCCATCGCCATTAACGTCGCCGAGGTCGGCGAACCACGGTTGGCCGGTGCGAACGGGAAGTTCACTCCGGCGAAAGCCGCCACGCCCGTCATTCAACAGCAGCGTTAAGGCGAAACTCGACGAAAGCTGCTGTGCCCGCAACGGGCCCGTGGCTGTCGCGGTCGCGACAATGTCGGGGCTTCCGTCGTTATTCGCGTCACCCAGAGCAAATGGATATGGGCTCGGACCGACCGCGAAAGTTGCCGGCGCGCGCGCGAAGCCGCCGCGGCCGTCGCCCAAAGCGACTGAAACGTCATTGTCTGCATTGTTGACGGTGAGGAGATCGAGATTGCCATCGCCGTTCATATCACGTAAGCCCAGCCCGTGCGTGTGCGGCTGCCGCCCGTCCTTCATTACAAGCGGAGAATTCGGCGCCGGCGCCAGACCGCCTTTGCCATCACCTAGCATCAGCACCACGCCGTAGCTGTCGTGACTGTCGATAGCCAGATCCAGATTCTTATCGCCATTAATATCGCCGAGCTCAATATTACCCGGAGGGTCAGGCACCGTAATTGGATTCAAAGGGCGAAAGGCCCCGCCGCCTGTAGCCAGCAACACGGTCAACGCACGGGTCTGTTCGCAGACGACTATCAGATCAGGCTTGCCATCGTTATTCATATCCCCGACGACAACGCCGCTCGTTCCACACGCGACGGCTACGGGTGAACCGGGAGCCGGAGCGAACATCTGACGTTGCGGATTGCCGGCACCAATACCTCCGGCTTTGCAGGACGACATGACGCAGAGGATTAGCAGAGTGGCGGCACTAAAAACGACTGAATGTGTTTGATCTTTCAAGATGGCGTCGACCTTAATGAATTTCTCGCCGGCTGTCTGTTGGTTCGCGTACAAAGCAGCAGCGATCATTTCGCCGGAGATTCCCAAACAATCGAGTATCGCCACAGCAAATGCTTCTTAATGCGAGCTCCCGGAAACAGATCCGCGCTGATGGCGCGAATGTCTCGCATCGTTGGATAAGTATCGTGACGGCCATGCTCTTCCCAGGCGGCACGCACTTCGCGCGGCGGCCGCAGACGTCCGTTGTACAGCAATCTGAGACTCACGCTTGCCGCCATTGCGGTTAAATCAAGAAAGCCGTCGCGCCAACCTGACGGCGAAACAAAGTTCCGCTCGGGCTCAAACAGATCGAGCACGATAAGAGTTCCACCTGGGCTCAATGCCTGCTTCAGCTTTAACAGCACCGGCCGAAGCGGCACATGATGCAGCGTAGCAATGCTGGCGATGCAATCAAAGTGCGCCGGAGGCAGATCAAACTCAACCACGTCCGCTTGGCGAAACTCAAGATTCGCAAATTGAGCCGAGTTGGCACGCGCCACCCGAATCATTTGCGGCGAAAGATCCAGGGCGATCACCTGTTCCGCGCACGCGGCCAGGAGCCTGGCGAATGCGCCGGTGCCGCAGCCAACCTCAAGCACGCGGCGACAATTCTTCGGGACGTGCTGCAAAAGAAACTTGTGGTAATGGTTGTTGGCCGTCCACCCCTCACGATCGAGCGTGGCCAGGCGATCGAAGTCTTTTGCGACTACGGACATGATTCGGAATTGATGAGGAGTATAGCAGCACCGAACGTAAGCAAGGCTACTTGCCTTATGGCGCCGGGCCAAGTCTGCGCACGCCAAAAACTCGCTGTGATAAAATCGGCCCACGTTCAGGCGAAATCGATGGGAAGCGACCAAAAAGAAAAGGAACCGGTGGGCGAGGTGGAAACGGCCCTGCTTGATGCCGAGCTTTTTATCAAGTACGGCTCGCCCGATCGGGCCATGAAACGTTTGAAGTCGGCCCTCGAGCGCAGTCCCCGCTCGATCGGCCTGCGCGAGCGCATGCGTGAGATCGCTGCATCGCACAAGCACCCCGAAGAAGCCGCACGCCATTGCCTGGCGCTCGCTAGTCTTTACATCGAACGCGACAACTTCGATGCAGCGCACGATCGTTTGTTGGAAGCGAAACAGCTAGACGGCCGGATCTCGATCGCCTCAGGCCTGGAAGCGATCCGCCGTGCGCGTCACCCCGAAATCAAGTCTGAGCCGGTCGCGAAGTCAAAGCCGCAAGCCCGCAAACCCGGAATCACTCTGGCAGGAGATTTGAATGTGATAAGCGTCTTTGACGCGATCCAGGCGATTGAAAACTCGCGACTCACCGGCGCCCTGATGCTCACAAACAGCACGCAGTCGGGAAAGGTGCTTTTCAATGAGGGCCAGATTGTCGGGGCTGAGAGTGGCAAGCTCGAGGCGCGCGATGCTTTCCGTCAGATTGTCGAGATCACCGGCGGCGCGTTCGACTTTGAAAAGTCCGCGCAATCTTTTCCGGTCACCATCGAAGCAGCCAGCAATACCAACCTGATTCTGGATAGCCTGAGAGAAGTCGATGAGGAATCAGTGAGCAGCGAGAAGTTGTAATCAAGCGACGAGCTGACTCGGATCACCCGGCTGAAGCCGGGTGTGAATGAGAGCAACCTAATCCACCAGCACACGCGTCTCTAACGCTTCGGCTCGCTCGAAGGCCGCCAGTAAACGCAAAAACTGTCCATAGCTGCGGCTGCGCGCGTTGATTCGATCCGCTTCCAACTCACTCAAGTCGTTGCGCAAAATCAAATCCAGAAAATCGTAGTAGTCGCCCACCGCCGACAAAGGAAACTCTCGCGTGTAAGTAGTCGTCTCAACGTCCTCTGAACGAAAACCCGCAAGCATGTCAAACAGGTTGTCCGTGGTTAGATTTGCACCGGCGCGAGATAGGTTGATAGGAAGTCTCAGCTCAAAGAATCGCAAGCCGTCTTCAGTTGTAACGCGCCGCAATTCCTTGGTGGCTTCTCCGTCAAACGGCGATTCCGGATCGACCAGAATGTGAAGCAGTCGCGGTTGGTCCGTCTTATCGAGTGTATCCAAAACCAGTTGCACACGGTCGGCGAGGAATTTTTCAAACTGCGCATCGATCGGATAATTGATCCGGCCCATGCAACCGACAGCCTCGCCCTGGCCGGCGGTCTCGACCGGCAAGCAGGCGGAACAGTCGGCGCAGATTTCTGTTTCAGTCTGCATCCGATCGATTTCCGCGCTGGCGTCTTCAATCCATTTTAGTTTTTCGTCAGTGGGCGCAACCGTGTCGCCAGTGGTGAGAATCGTGTGCACGCTGCTGAGCCGGCCCCACTCGCGCAGACGCTTCTCCGGATAGCGGGCGCGCAACGGGCACGGATATTCGACTGCAAACTCGAGGGACATGTTGCGGTTTCGCCAAGTCGGCCGGGCGAAGATAATCAAGCCGGCGAATTATGATCGATGATCTCGATGATGGCCGAGAACGGGACCTTGACGATTTGGCCGTCTGCTCGTTCTACTTTGACGCTCGGAGTCGTCAACGCCTGGGTCGTCTTCATACTGCGGACCACGCCGCGCACACGATGGCCTTCGCGCGTTACTATTTCAATGTTGCCTTTGCCGTAGAGCGGGCGCAGCGCTGAGAGAGCTTTGGTTACTTCCATTTTTTCCTTTTGATGCGATGTGCATCGAATATACTGGCTGACTGCGATTTCGTAAACCGGGGATTAGATGCTCGGGCCGGGATGAAAGCCTGCCCAACTTGGCGAGATTGACGTCAGCCCCGCCGGAATCGGCGAATTTAGACGCAACCATTCGCCGCAAGTAGGCGTATAATTTTGCGCAGTTAGCAAAGATACAAAACGGGTTTCCATGCAGCCTCAACCAAATTTCAGCAATAGTTCGTCAGGCGATAGCGGCTCGATTGTCTGCGCTCAGTGCGGCGCGCCGATGCCGCGTGACATGCGTTTTTGCCGTACATGCGGCCATCGCCTGGGAGAAGGATCCGCCGAATACACCGAGACGGTTCGCCTTCCGCATGCCCAGGCTACCGGACAGCAATATTCAAACTTCAATCCGAACTACACGGCCCCGATTGCCACGCAAACCGGCAGCGGCTTTCCCTACAAAAAGAAGCGCCGCATTAGCGGTATGACCTGGATCCTGATCGCGATTGCGTTCTTTTTCGTGTTTGGCGGCGCCATGAGCCTGGTCAAGAGGTCCGTGAGAAATGTTCCCCGGGGCGCCATCAACTTTCCGAGTCGCACGTTCTTTGGCGTAGATGGGTTCGAGACCGCCCAGGGCACGAGCGGTGTGACCTTCGATAACATCGAGGTTCCCGGATCTCCCGCTGACAAAGCAGGGATGGTCGGAGGCGATATCATCACCTCCTTTGATGGAATCACGGTGACCGACGACGTGCAGTTCAGGAACCTGCTGCGTTCAGCTCCGGTTGGCAAAACGGTCGAAGTAATTTACCTGCGGGACGGTCAAACTAAGAAGACTCAAATTACCACGATCTCTGAAGCCGAATTCGACGCTCTTCAGAGCGCCTACAGCAATCGCCCCGAAGGTCGCGGCAGGTTTGGATTTGATGACGACCGGACGACCCCCATTTCGATTCCTGAAACCAAGACCTACGGCGTCCGCCTGGACGAGGTAACCCCGAACGGACCTGCCGATCTGTTTGGCATCAAAGAGGGCGACATCATTACAGAGTTTGGTGGCGTTCCGATTCGGACGACCGAAGAACTCCTGGCTCGCGTCCGCCGCGCTATTCCGAAAAGCTCCATAGAAATCACTCTGATCCGAGACGGCCAGATTATGAAGATCCCCGTGACGGTTGGCCGCAGCTAGGAAGTCTCACGCGCGCGTGACATGTTCGCGCATCCGGTTTTCCATTTCCTGCAAGCTCTCCTCACGCTCTTCTTCAGTTTCATTTGCTTCAAATGCTTCGAACAAGGCGTAAGGGTGCTCCGCGATCAGACGCAGCTCCCAGGCCTCACGCTTCGCATGCGATGCCCGAGCAAACCAAAGCGCGTCAAAGTCTGATTCTCTCACCGCCACGTTGAGCAGATCGTGTGACTCCTCAGTCAGCTCCTCGCGTGTTTGCGGACGCAAGAGTGCGCGGCGCAGGTGCCAGCCGTGACGTTCATAGGTTGCCCTGATTTCACTGATAAGTTCGGCGGTAGTCATCGGAAGGCAAGTATATCCGACGCAGGTGAAATCAGCAGTTTGCGTGGCTTGGTGGTCGCCTTTATCATCTGGGCTTACGATCACGCGTCGAAAGCGTCTATGCCCCCAACCTCGAATCTCGCCGCTTCCCCGTTCTACGTTGCGCTCGCCGAAGCATTGTCCGCGCGTGGCTCAAACATCGATCAGATTTGCCCGCAGGATGACTCGGTCGCGCAGCGGGTTTTGCATGACTACGGCGCGATGTTCCTGGGTGTAAGAGAAATTCTGCCGCCGCCGGTGTGCGTCTTTACCTGCGAATCCGAAGTGATGGATTTCCACAAGACTGCCGGGCGCGCCGCCGCAACTATCGACGGCGACACAATAGAGTTGCAGCCGGCCGCAATGACCGCGCTGCTGAAGGCCAGAGCCGCGGCACGCGCCGAAGGCCTCGACATTTCGCCCCGTGATGGAGCAGAAGCCGCGCGGCGAGACTATGCTGACACCGTCCGGTTGTGGAACTCTCGCTTTGAGCCGGCGCTGGATTACTGGCAAAACCAGAACCGGTTGAACCCGGACCAAACGGACGCTCTCCGTAGTCTGCCGATCGCTGAGCAAGTCTCGGCCGTACTGGAACTTGAGAAAGACGGCATCTTTTTCAGCAAGGACTTTTCTAAGTCCGTTCTGTACTCGATTGCGGCGCCCGGAACATCGCAGCACATCGCCATGCTCGCTTTTGATGCCAACGAATTTTTGGACTCGCGGGTACGCGAGATTCTGGCTGAACACGGCTGGTTCCAGACCGTGCTGAGCGACCAACCTCACTTCACTTATTTGGGTTTGCGGGAAGACGAATTGCCCGGGCGCGGCTTGAAAAGCGTAGATGTGGGTGAACAGCGATTCTGGATTCCGGACGTTGGTTAGCAATCGAGTGTCCGGCTGGCATCCGCTGCGGGGTTTAGAAACATCTGACTCCTGGTCTGAAACGGCGTGGCACGATTTAACGGCGAGACGCCCGTGCCACTCATTCGCGGTTTTGAGGTACATCCGGCATCCGCTAACATTCATACCACGCTTCGACCGGCAATTAACTAATCATGCTTAAGACAGTCTTTCTTACTTTGGTTCTGGCGGTTTGTGCCATCTCGATTGAGGCGCAAACTGCTCCGGCGCCGGCTGCTTCGCCGGGGCCAAACACATCGCAGCCAACCTCTCAAACGACTTTTGACCTGGCCGAGTACGGCGTGCGTCTGGAGCCCGAGCCGCGCTTAATTATCGTGATGGCGGCTTTGGATGCTGCGGGTTTCGATCCCGCGCCGGGTAAAGAACCTTCCGCATTCCGGAACCTGCTGCGAAGGGATCTCGCTACGCTTGATCCGGAGTTGCGCCGGCGGCTGCGAGAGTTCTATGAACGAAACAAACGGTCCGGCGCGAGCCCTGCCGAAGAAGCGTCACGTTACGTTTCCCTCGCTTACGCTTTGAGTCCGGCCCCGGCGCTGGACGCGCCGCTGCGTTCAGACGATTTGCCCGCAGGCGTGCTCGAGGTGCTCGACTTTGCGCCGCTGGTGCGCGAGTTCTATAAGAAGTCCGGCATCGACGAACACTTGCCGGCGTACATTCGCGCCTATCATGCCGAAGGCGACCGCATGCGCCGCCCGGCCGGGGAAATGGTGCGCGGAATTCTGACTTATCTCCACACGCGGCCAGTCACGGTAACCACCGAGCGCGTACGAGTCACAAGTCCTGACAAGAAGAAGAACGCGAAGGCTGTTTACAGCACCGTCGAGCACGAGCGCCGCTTCTACATCGTGCCCGACTTGCTGGCAGCTCCAGGCGCGGTGAACTTCCGGGTGATCGCCGATGACTACTACACGGTAGTTCCCGAAGGCACCGATCCCGCGTCCTCGGAACTCCGCCGCGGCTACATTCAGTATGTGGTTGACGCCCTCGTGCTGCGCGGAAACAAAGAGATCGCGGCGCGCCGCGAACAGGTCAAGCAACTGATCGATGCCCGCACGAAAGAGGGCGCTTCGATTTCACCTGATGCCTTTGTGGTGGTGACTCGATCGCTGGTCGCCGCTGCGGATGCCCGCTTCGAAGAGTCGGTCAGGCTTGGGGCGGTTGACAGTCTGCAACGCTCGCGCGTGTCCAAAGCAAAGGATGAAGCCGCGCGGGCCGCGATCGTTCGTGAGGCGCAAGCCGCGCGTGCAGCCATTGCCGACGAAACTATTGCCCGGCTGGCCGAAGATTACGAAAACGGCGCGGTGCTGGACTTCTATTTTGCCGATCAGCTTCGCGACATTTCGGCATCCGGATTCGACGTCAGCAATTTTTTTGGAGACATGATCGCGGGTTTTGATCCCGCGCGCGAGAGCAAGCGGCTGCCGGAAATAAAAGCTGCGCGCGATCGTGCGATCGCGGCGCGCAAAGCGCATCCGCGCTACTCGATGTGGCTCATCGATCCTTCTTACGAGTCACGCGAAACGACCGACAGCTCGCGCCAGGTTGCTTTGACCAAAAGTCTCAAGGAAGTTGAAACACTCCTTCAGACCAGGAATTATCAGGCCGCCGAAAGCCGTCTGAAGGCCCTGCTTCAGGATTACCCGGGCGAGGCGCGGCTGATGTTTGCGCTGGGCCAAACTAACAGTCTTTGGGCGCGCGAAACCACCGACGACGATTTGCAGGAGCAGCGATTGAATCACGCGCTGGCTAATTACGGATTTGCGGTCCAGTCGGCTTCGGCGGAAACCGATCGTGTCTTGCTCTCGCGCGCGCATGAAGCGATGGGTCGCATTCTTGCTTTTCTGGATCGCAAGGACGAAGCGATGAAGGAATTTGAAGCCGCGATCAAGATCGGAGATATCACCGGGGGCTCTTACCGGGATGCACTCGAAGGAAAAAGAAAGTTAGCGCAACCGTAGTGTGGCGCGAGCTACAACTTTAACAACTTTCGGCTTTCGAAGAAGTTCTTCCACGGATCGTTCTTTCCCACCAGCTTCGGAACATTCTCGATCGTAAAGTCGGAGATCTTCACGCCCTTTTCTATCTGTTTCCAGGTCAAAGGCATAGACACGCTAGCGCCAGGTTTGGCACGCGCACTAAAAGTAGCCGCGATCGTCTTTCCCCGCGCGTTCTGCATTGCATCGACGTAAACCTGCTGCTTCCCGCGCTTCGCCAGTGAACGCTGAATGGTCGCAATCCTCGGCACGCGCGCGGAGACCTCACCAGCGAGCGCTTCCGCCAGGGCAGCGATCTTCCGGAAATCGTACTTAGGTTTCAGCGGCAGATAAACGTGAATCCCGGACGAGCCCGAGGTTTTCGGAAACGCCGGCAGTTCGAGTTCATCAAAGACGTCACGACAGATCATCGCAACCTCGAGCACGTACTGCCAGGGCGCCTGTTTCGGATCGAGATCGAGCATCAGATAGTCAGGCTTGTCCAGCTGCTTCACCGTTGAATGCCAGGGGTGCTGCTCGATGTTCCCCTGATTTACAAAATGCAAAATCGACCCAACCGTGGTGAAGACGGCATAGTCCAATTCGCGACCCTCCTGATTGGTCAGTTGGACCGTTTTGATGAAGGAGGGCGCGCTCTCGAGATCCTGTTGAAAAAACATCGGCGCTTTTATGCCGCGGGGATAACGCTGGAGAATCGCCGGGCGATCCTTCAGGTAAGGCAGGATGTGTTCACCCATGCGCAGGTAATAGCAAAGCAGCTCGAACTTTGTGATCTTTTCGTCGGGCCAGTAGATTCGATCGAGACTGGTAACCGAAACCCGCTCGCCGCCGACATCGAGTATCAGGTCGCCCTTTGGTTTCTTAAGGGCGAGAAACTCCTCGGGCGTAATGGCAGCGCCTTCACGTTCACGTGTCCGTTTTACGGTGCTGGTGGTTTTCCGCGGCATTGTTCCCTCGTTCTTCTAACTTACAATTCGATCCGTGTCGCTCTCGAGCTCAAACCGGCATTGCTCAGGTTTTTTGTCTTCACGCAATCCGAGAAAGACCGGATGGCGCATGCGCGCGTCGGCCGTCCACTCGGAAAACTTTACTTCGGCAACCAGTTTTGGCTTTACCCACTGCACCGGCTCGTTGGTTTTCGGCTTGACCACAAAAGGCGAACTATTCGTCTTCAAAGGCTGTAACAGTTTGTAAACTTTTGCGAGCGTCTGCTGATTGAACCCGCCACCGGTGTGCGCGACGTAGTGCAGTTTCTTGTCTTTGTAGAGACCTACGACCAACGCGCCAAAGTGCGAGCGTCCTCCGCGGGGTTGCGTGTACCCACCGATGACCACTTCAGATCGCTGCACGGTTTTGACTTTGAGCCAGTCCGAACTGCGCTTCTGAACATAGGCGCTGGCGGCGCGCTTGGCGATCATGCCTTCAAGCCTAAACTTTTCGATCTCCTTGAAAAACAGTTCGCCTTCAGCTTCGATATGCTCGGCATACTTCACAAAGCCGGAAGGACGCAGAATCTTTTCCAGCAACGCCTTACGCTCCACCAATGAACAAGCCGTCAGGTCAGTCCCGTCGCAGTAGAGCAAATCGAAAGCGTAGTAAACGATTTGAGCTTTGCCACGCAGTGAATCGAGGCCGCTTTTTCGACCTACACGCGGCTGCAGCAGTTGGAAACGCGGCATGCCGTTCTCGTCGAGCGCCACGATTTCGCCGTCGACGATTGCCTGCTTCGCCTTGAATTGTTTTGCCAGATTCTCAAGTTCGGGATATTGCGGCGTCATCTCGATCTGATTGCGCGACACCAAACGGGCGTGTCCATTTTTCATAAAGCAGACTGAGCGAAATCCATCCCACTTGGTTTCAAAAACCCAGTCTTCATCTGAAAACGGTTTATCGACCAGGGTCGCGAGCATCGGATGAATCACTTCGGGCATGCGTGCGGCACGAGCCTTCGCGCATGGCCCTCCGACAGATTTGGATTTCGCCACGCGCTTGGCCGCTTTTTTCGATTTCATTTCCGTGTTTGGCTCTTCCGCTTGATGCTTTTACTCTAGAGGCTCGAATTATGACTGGCAAACGCGCGAAGAAGAAAGCGCCCTTCAAGCCTACACGCGAACAAATTGCCGCGGCCGCCGGCAAGACCGTGCCTGACGTAATCGCGCCCGGCTTGCGCGTGCTTTTCTGTGGTATCAATCCGGGCCTGTACACCGCCGCAGTGGGCCATCATTTTGCGCGGCCCGGCAATCGCTTCTGGCCGGCGCTCCATCAATCCGGATTTACGGCCCAACAATTGTCGCCGTTCGACGAGATCGATCTACTTGAAACCGGTGTCGGCGTGACGAATGTTGTCGCGCACGCTACGGCCACGGCTGCGGAGCTGACTAAGGATGATTTTGTTAAAGGTGGGCGCAAGCTGCGAGCAAAGATCCGCCGTTATCAACCGCGAATCCTCGCAATACTCGGAGTGGGCGCTTATCGTGAAGCTTTCGATCGGCCCAAAGCCGTAATCGGCCCTCAAGACGAGCGCATTGGAAATGCGCAAGTTTGGGTGCTCCCCAACCCGAGTGGGCTGAATGCGAATTATCAATTGCCGGATCTGGTGATGTTGTTTCAAGACTTACGCAAGGCGTCACTCGGCTAATTGTG